>NZ_LKCP01000048.1:0-84679 GCF_001518755.1 Bacillus sp. AM 13(2015)
CAAAAGGCTCTGCAATTGCAGAGCCTTTTTTTATGGGTGTGTACATAAAAATAAGAGCTTATAGCGCCCGCAGAATGGCTACTTTGGATATAAAACTATCTTAAATGACCATCAGATAAGCGCTATAAGCTATTTATTTGATTGCGCGGCCATTGCTGAACTGATGCAGTGCGCCCATTCAGGCCACTCTTTCTGCAAGTGGCAAAAAATGCATGCAGGCCGCTTGCCTGCTGCCTCGCGTTGAATCTGCTCATCACCATTGCCCTGATGGTCAGCCACGGTCAGGGGGCTGTAATCGGTTCAATTGGCGGCTAGGAGCAGACATTGGCATAGTCGAAAAAACAGCTAAATTACCGGAAATTTGCTTTGCTAAAGTTTGCAGCCATGTCTAAAAATCACACCGCATCAGGTTTAGTTGTAAGAGAAATTCAGTCCAATGACTTTGATTCATGGCTACCACTATGGAATGGCTACAACGCCTTTTATGGCCGTACGGGTGCAACTGCATTACCTGCGGAAATTACACAGGCGACTTGGACGCGTTTCTTTAATCCGATTGAGCCCGTATTTGCGATGCTCGCACAGGACGATGGAGAAATAGTTGGGCTGGTTCACTACATCTTTCACCGCAGCACGACAAGACTTGGGCCAGTTTGCTACTTGCAGGATCTGTTTACGACCCCCTCTCGGCGCAAACTAGGTATTGGCAGTGCACTGATAAACAGCGTGTATCAGCAAGCTGCATTAGCTGGTTCAAATCGTGTCTATTGGCAGACACAGGCAACGAATGAAGCTGGGCGGGCGCTATACGATAAATTAGCTCAACACAGCGGCTTCATCGTATACAGCCATGAGCTTTAGCCTATTGCTGCAGCCCAGGCTTGAACGGCCAAGCGCAGGATCTCTTACAAAGGTTCCCGAGCCTTGTTTACCTTCCAAAAATCCTTCAGCTGTTAACTGCTCATATACTTCCACAATAAGGGCGCGTGAGACCCCAAGTTCTTTAGCAAGCTCCCGGGTGGAGGGAAGGGAGGTTCCAGCCCTGTAACTGCCTTGCATAATTCGGTCTCTGATCCACGAGTATACCTGTCTGGTTTTCGTTTCATTCCTTCCAGATTGCATGAGAAATCTCCTTTCACGATAAATTGGTATGGTCAAAATGTATGAAAAATGGATCTAATAACGACCAATATATCATGATATTATAAGTCATGCCAAATCCCATTCCTTATAGAAAGAAGCGAATTGTATGAAAAACCGTAGAACGAACCAACTTAGAGCACCGACGATGAACGCAGCAGTGGAAAGTATATCTCCGGTACTCATCGACAAAGACTACGAATTGAATCGTTGGCTTTTCGTTACGGCACTGTTTATGGCATCACTCAATTTGAGACCCATTGTTTCATCTATTGCACCTGTCTTGGGAAGTATTCAACATGAACTTGGCCTAAGCGGAGCTGTATCCAGCTTACTTGTTTCTATTCCGGTGTTATGTATGGGCATACTAGCTCCATTCTCAGTAAAATTGAGTGAAAAGCTAGGGATTGAGCAGGTCATCACCTTCTCCCTGGCGCTGATCGGAGGCAGCACACTTTTACGCCTGTTTATCCATTCTGCTTCATTGTTATTTTTCACTACATTGTTATCTGGTATGGGTATAGCCATGATGGGGCCCTTGTTATCTGGCTTTATAAAAAAGCATATGGCTGACAGAGCACCCTCCATGATTGCAATCTATTCCATGGCTCTAGCATTGGGTGCGGCTCTTGGTTCAAGCTTTACTTCACCTTTGCATTGGATGCTTCATTCGTGGCAAAAGTCATTATCGTTCTGGGTGATACCTGTATTTTTCGCTTTGCCGCTATGGTTTCATGTACTAAAGCGACAGTCTTCCAGCTCTAAACTGAACTCAACCGTTTCATTCGGAAAATCGTTAGAACTACCTTGGCAAAAGAGGAAAGCATGGATACTAGCTGTGCAATTCGGAATGTTATCTCTTGTATTTTATTCGCTTTTAGGCTGGCTTCCCTTAATCCTTATTGGAGCAGGTGCATCCAAACTTCACGCAGGTCTTATGGTTACCTTGTTCGCATTGATCCAAATTCCGAGTGGTACCGTTGTGCAGCAGTTGCTTAAAAGGCACCCTTCAAGACGATACTGGCTCATTGTATCCTCCATGATGCAAGCTGCTGGTCTGTTACTTATTTTCTTTTCCACTTATTTATGGCTTGCTGTGTTCATTTGTGGTTTGGGATCAGGTATGCTTTTTGCACTGCTCAACTTGCTTCCGGTTGAACTGACTACTTCGCCTGAAGAGGCGGCCTCATGGGCGGCTATGACTCAGTTTATAGGCTTTCTGATTGGAGCGTCCGGGCCACTCTTAACTGGTTATTTGCATGATCGTATGGGGAATTTTAATGCAGGAATATTGGCAATGGTATTCATCTCTATAGCGATGGGAATTCTATCTCTGACTATGATGTCTAAAGAAAATTAACATATTTTGCGAAAATAAAAGAATGTAATAAGAAACTGGAGGTCTATATTTATGAAAATTTTCGTAGCCGGTGCAAGTGGTGTTATTGGGAGATTGTTGCTGCCGCAGCTCGTACAAGCTGGTCACGATGTCATTGGCATGACGCGGAAAGAAGAGCAAAGGGGGGCCATTGAAAAAACAGGAGCCAAAGCCATTCTTGCAGATGTGTTTGACCGAGAACAAATCATGAAAATTCTAGATGAAGTGAAACCCGATGTTGTGATTCATCAATTAACGTCTCTAAGTCAAGGAAGCTCCTCAGAAAATGCGCGTATACGAATAGAAGGGACACGAAATTTAGTAGATGCTGCAAAACAGGCACAGGTACAAAAAATCATCGCTCAGAGTATTTCATGGGCCTATGAACCAGGCACAACTCCTGCAACTGAAGAAACCGCATTGGACATACATGCATCGATGCCTAGAAAAACGACGATTAACGGAGTGTTGTCTCTCGAGGAAGCTGTAAAAGAAATTCCTGAGCATGTCATTTTACGATATGGTACTTTGTATGGACCTGCAACTTGGTTTGGTATGAATGGGGATACAGCAAAAAAGGTCATGAACCAAGAAATAAAGGCTACAAATGGGGTATCTTCTTTTGTTCATGTCGAAGATGCTGCCAATGCTGCTTTGCTGGCGCTAGATTGGCCAAAGGGTACGTATAACATTGTGGATGATGAACCAGGCAAGGGGATAGACTGGCTTCCTGTATACGCACAAGTCCTAGGGGCACCAGTACCAGACATTCAACCAGAAGCAAACTCTTGGGAGAGAGGAGCCTCGAACCACAAAGCTAAAAACGAAATTGGGTGGACTCTTAAATATCCGACATGGAGAACAGGTTTTTCAAAGTCTTAAGATCAACTTTATATGATTTACAATAAGGAGCCAGCAAAGGCTCTTTTTTTGTGCTCATTAATTGCAACATATAAACTTCAGCGCCTAACTACTTCAATTTCATTTGTTCTTCTCCCCAATAGCAAATTGCATCTAATACAGGCATCAGTGATAATCCCTTTTCCGATAAACTATATTCTACTTTTGGAGGCACTTGAGGATATTCTTTACGATTAATTAATTGATCCGCTTCAAGTTCTTTTAGTGTATTGGTTAATGTTTTAAAAGAGATAGTCCCGAGCATTCGTTTTAACTGATTATAGCGAATAGGACCATTGTTTGCATATAAAGCATACAGTACCGTCATCTTATATTTCCCACCAATTAAAGATAAAGTGTACCCAAATCCAGTTTCTTTTAGGTCAACATTAGCTGTAAAGGATTCTTTCGTCATTTCACACTCTCCTTTAGGTTAGTATCGCACTTTAATTACCGTACTTGTAGTACGTTATAGCATACAATAAAATGAATGTACATCAAAATATGATGAAAATAACAAAAAAGGGTGAATGAATAATGAAAACGATTGTCTATGCACATCCTTGGGACGGAAGCTATAATCATGCCATTTTGACTTCCATTACAGAAAATCTAGAAACAAAGAGAGAACCATTTCAAGTGATCGATTTATATAAAGATGGGTTTAATCCCGTTTTTTCAGCAGAAGAATTGAAGTATTTTATTAAAGGCGAAACACCTTATCAATTAGTTAAGGATTATCAAAAGAAATTAAGTCAGGCAACTGAATTAATATTTATATTTCCTGTCTGGTGGTGGGATTTACCTGCAATTTTAAAAGGATTTATTGATAAAGTCATGTTAAGAGGTTTCGCATTCTTAGAAGATAAAAACACTGGGGCTTTAAAAGGTTTATTGACAAATATTAAAAAAACAACTGTGATCTCAACATCTACAACAGATAAGGATTATATAGAATCTGAAGGTGGGAATGCGATTCAAAGCGTTTTTATTAACAGAACTCTTGCTGACTTGGGACTTAAAAATGAAGACACCCAATGGATTCATTTTTCAAGAGTTAACTTAACAACAGATGAAAAGAGAAAAATATTTTTAAACGAAATATCCCAAAGTATTTAATTTACTGTTGCAGCCAATAAGGAAAGGCACAACCTTTACGACCAATCTAATTTATGAGAAGGTGGTAGAGGTTGTGAAATTAAATATCGATCGATGTATTCTTTTTTCTTAGTTTACATAATATATATTCTAGGAAGTTAAACAACAAACGAATTTCCTTTGTCTCAAAACTAAGTATACTTATCTTATTGAGACAAAAAAGAAAAAATCAATTTTAAATTGATTCATCTAAATGCTTTGATGATATTCTGACGATTTCATGGCCATAAACATTTCGCTGCAACGTTTTTGTCACAACAACGCCAGATGCTATGAGCTTTGTATCAAGCGTTCATTATAGCTCCAGTTGATGTTCGATTGTGTGTTTACCAAATCAATGCTTTTTTCGTTCAAATATGTCAAAACATCTAGTCCAACATTACACTTGAAACATGCTCATTAATCATTGTGTATCCATCAATTTCACCTCTCACCAATAGAAATTTCTTTTGACTAACATTTTTTCATTACGTTCCTCCCTCCTGTTATTTACGAATCAGCAAGTCTCATTTATAATCGAGTAGATTTGTTCAATAACATATATATCTTTAAATGTGAGGGATTAGATGGAATTAAAGTGGTATAAAGCAATTATTGTGATCTTTACGATGTCTGGAATCTCCATTTCTACATGGTTTTCGCGGACACCGGAAGTTAGAGATTTATTACAAGCAAACACAGGAACAATGGGACTTATTTTACTCGGTTTATCTGTTGGCTCAATTGTTGGGCTTGTTCTTTCAAATGTATTCGTCCGCAAAAAAGGCGGCCGATTGGCGATTGTGATCAGTGCTTTTTTGATGTTCCTTGGATTCACTACTCTTGCCATTGGTTCCACGCTCTCTTCTATCTTTGTCGTCACTTCTGGTCTTTTTCTTTTTGGAGCAGGCTCTGGCATGTGTAATGTAGCGATGAACTTAGAAGGAACAGAGATTGAGTACAGCATCAAGAAAACCATTCTGCCTATATTGCACGCTTCCTTTAGCATTGGGACGTTAATTGGAGCAGGTGCTGGTATTCTTTTTATCCATCTAGGGGTTTCTGTATTGATACACCTTCTCGTTATTGCCCTTCTATTCTTCCTCAGCATATTGATTTGTACACGGTTTATCCCGCATGGGACAGGAAAAGATCAGCATGAGAAGCAGTCAGATACAGTTGAGCCTGCTCAAACAGCATGGCTGAACAAACGTACGATATCTCTTGCGATGATTGCCTTATGTCTTGCGTTTGTCGAAGGCTCGGCCAATGATTGGATTCCACTTGCAATGGTGGATGGCTATCAAGTTTCACATTCCATGAGTACGGTCATCTATGCTTTGTTTTTGTGCGGCATGATTAGCGGCAGACTGATCAGCGGACGATTGATTGATCGCTTTGGCAGAGTGTTATTGCTAAGAGTGGCCATTTTATCAGCAGCTGCCGGACTATTCTTAGTCATTTTAAAGATTTCACTTGTTGTATGTATGATATCGATCTTTTTATGGGGACTTGGCGCATCTTTAGGCTTTCCGTTGACCATTTCTGCAGCTGGCGATGATAGCCGGTACGCTGTCAAACGCGTCAGTATTGTGACCTTATCAGGTTACACAGCCTCTCTTTCCGGCCCTCCTATTTTAGGGCTGCTTGCTAATCAAGTTGGACTGCTTCATGCCTTTATCTTTGTTCTATTTGCCATATGTATTGCAGGAATCTTTACTAAAGCTGTAGCAAAACCACATTCATTACAAGCACACTAAACGTGTCTGATCCTTGATCATGTTTAATTTTTAAATTAAAATAAAATTGAAACCTTTCATGAAGTGAAACAGTCCTATAGATGTCCTGATGTTTATCGTTTTTTTAAAGAGGGAAAGTAAAAAAATAAGACTTTTCAAATAACTGAAAACGTGGTAAGATCATGAAAATAACCAGGAAGGGGTGAGAAAAATGAAAAAAAATATGCTATTAAAATTAGGTGTTTTGTGCATAGCACTTGCAAGTTTTCATTTGTTCTCAATGCCTCATTCCGTTCAGGTATACCATCATGCGAAGGTGGTTGCCGATCAAGAATCACATGAAATGAAAATCGTCCAGACAATGGGCGATGAAAAGAAACAAAAACATGTGAGCGCAGTATTTGCCGCATTTACAGCACTGCTGATTATTGGCAGTATGACAGCTGGATTTGCGCGCATCACTCATACTGATCGATTTGACCGGAAAAAGAAGCATTTACTTGCAGTGTTCTATCAATCTTCTTATTTCCGACAAGCTCGTGTTTAACCCAACCATCTAAATCAAAACAAAAATTGGGAGGTTTTACACGATGTTATTTTTCTTAAGAATTTTCATTCTAGGTCTATTCTCTGTCACTTCACTTTCTCTTTTCGTTTACCAAGGAATTGAAGTAGTTCATGCCATTACAAGCATGTTTGGCAACCACGAGAGCTAATTGACCTGTATATAAAAAGAAACCCCCTGCCAATCGCAGGGGGTTTTCGTTTGCTTATTTATTGTCATCTGGTGCACGTTCAGGAGTCAGAAGGACATGAGTCACTTCTCCCTGCTCTTCCTCATCTACAATAAATGACCCATTGCTATAGCGGTCATTCGCTCTTAAAGTAGAAATATCTAGTGGAATTGTTGTGCCTTTTTCGGTATCTATCTCAAGTGTATCGTGCAGCGCTGCAGCGATCACAGCCACAATACGGTGCGGGTTTTTCTTTAACTCTCTCAGCATAAGAACTCCGCGTTTCGCTCTTGATGTTTTATCAAATTCAGAGAGGTTCATTCGCTTTACAGCCCCTCTTTGTGTTGTGAGCACAAGGACATCGTTCTTCGGATCAATGATCTGGCCAGAGACTACCTCGTCCCCTTCCTTCAAGTTGATTCCTTTGACACCTGCCGCTCTCGGTCCAACAACACTTACTTCTTCTTCATCAAACCATAAACCGTAACCATTTTTCGTTGCAATAAACAATTCCTGCTGTCCTGTTGTGACATGAACATCAACGAGTTCATCGTCACCTTTTAGATTCAAGGCGACAAGCGGTTTCGAATAACGCTGCGCTTTATATTGAAGAAGCTCTGTTTTCTTCACCATTCCACCTTTCGTAAAGAATAAAAGATATGACGTTTCATCAAATTCTTTTATTGGAATGGCTTTTTGGATTGATTCCTCGCGATCAATCGAAATGATATTCGTAATATGCTGCCCCATGTCTTTCCAGCGTATATCTGGCAGCTGGTGAACAGGACAATAAATGTAGCTTCCTTTATTCGTAAACAGCAGAAGAACATCCGTTGTATTCATTTCAAACTGATGAATCAAACGGTCAGTATCTTTCATGCCAAAGTCTTTACCGTTAGAGGCAGCATAAGAGCGCTGGCTTGTTCGTTTAATGTAACCATCTTTCGTGACTGTCACGTAAACATCTTCTGATGCGATCATCACTTCAAGGTTAATCTTAATTTCTTCGATTTTTTCCTCAATGACGGATCTTCTCTCATCAGCATATGTCTTTTTGAGCTTTTTCAGGCTGTTTGTAATGACCTTCAGTAGCTTTTTCTCGTTCGCTAAAATGTCTTCGAGCTCTGCGATGCGCACATCAAGCTCTCTTGCTTCGTCTCTTAATTGCGTAATATCTGTATTCGTTAAACGATATAACTGGAGTGAAACAATCGCTTCTGATTGTGCTTCTGTAAAATCATATTTCGCCATCAAGTTGTTCTTGGCATCTCGCTTATCATTAGAGGAGCGGATTGTGGCAATGACTTCATCTAAGATAGAAAGTGCCTTAATTAAGCCGTCGACAATATGGTGGCGTTCCTTCGCTTTTCGAAGCTCGTACGCTGAGCGGTTCGTCACCACTTCCTTTTGATGGGCAATATACGCATCTAGTACAGTTGTGAGCGTCATTAAGGTCGGTCTTCGATTATGTATCGCTACCATATTAAAGTTATACGGGATTTGCAGATCTGAGTTTTTATATAAGAAATTCAGTACACCATTTGCATCTGCTTCTTTTTTCAGCTCTACTACGATTCGAAGCCCAGTACGGTCTGTTTCATCTCGGACCTCTGAAATACCTTCTACTTTTCTCTCAATTCGGAACTCGTCCATCTTTTTGACAAGGTTGGCTTTATTCACTTCGTAAGGAATTTCTGTGATCACGATTTGCTGGCGTCCGCCGCGGATGGTTTCAATCTCCGCTTTTCCGCGAATCATGATCTTCCCTTTTCCTGTTTCATACGCTTTCTTAATACCGTCTACACCTTGAATGATACCGCCCGTTGGGAAATCCGGCCCTTTGATGACTGTCATTAAATCCTCAACCGTACAATGCGGCTGTTCAATTCGCTTAATGACACCATCAATGACCTCTCCAAGATGATGCGGCGGGATATCTGTCGCATAACCAGCTGAAATCCCTGTTGATCCATTCACGAGAAGGTTTGGGAACATTGCTGGTAATACAACTGGCTCTTTGCTTGTATCATCAAAGTTCGCAACAAATTCGACCGTTTCCTTGTCTAGGTCCTTTAAAAGCTCTGAAGCAATGGCAGACAGCCTTGCTTCCGTATAACGCATGGCAGCAGGCGGATCTCCATCAATACTCCCGTTATTTCCGTGCATCTCAATCAGCACATTTCGTACTTTCCATTCCTGACTCATTCTTACCATCGCTTCATAAACAGATGAGTCCCCGTGCGGATGGTAGTTACCAATCACGTTACCGACTGTTTTAGCGGCTTTACGGAAGTTTTTATCCTGCGTATTTCCTTCTGCGTACATCGCATATAAAATTCTTCGTTGTACGGGTTTTAGACCATCACGTGCATCTGGAAGCGCACGGTCTTGGATAATATATTTACTATAGCGCCCAAACCGGTCGCCGATTACTTCTTCTAATGGTAAATCATGAAATCGTTCTTGTTGTGCCATGTTTAAACCTCCTCAGCTAGCGACAAGTTTTCATTTTCAAGAATGTTGCTTTCCTCATCAAGTCCAAAGGCGACATTCTTTTCAATCCATTTACGGCGTGGTTCAACTTTGTCACCCATTAGAGTTGTGACGCGGCGTTCCACACGTGCAGCATCATCAATTTTGACCCTGACAAGTGTTCTCGATTCTGGATTCATTGTCGTTTCCCATAGCTGGTCGGCATTCATTTCACCTAACCCTTTGTAGCGCTGAATCGTGTACCCTTTTCCAACTTTCTTCAGTACGTCATCCATTTCTTCATCAGACCATGCGTACTCAATAATCTCTTTTTTCCCTGAGCCTTTGCTGACTTTATATAAAGGCGGAAGTGCAATAAACACTTTGCCATGCTCAATCAGCGGCTTCATATAGCGGTAGAAGAATGTTAAGAGAAGCACTTGAATATGCGCTCCATCCGTATCCGCATCTGTCATGATGACGATTTTGTCATAATTGATGTCTTCCACATTAAAATCGACACCGACGCCTCCACCAATTGCATGAATAATGGTGTTGATTTCTTCGTTTTTGAAAATATCAGCAAGCTTTGCTTTTTCAGTATTGATGACCTTTCCGCGCAACGGCAGCACCGCTTGGAATTTACGGTCACGTCCCTGTTTAGCTGACCCGCCCGCTGAGTCACCCTCTACTAGATATAGTTCATTTCTTACTGGGTTTCTAGATTGGGCTGGTGTTAATTTTCCGCTCAGCGTTGCTTCAGATTTTTTACGTTTCTTGCCGCTCCTCGCTTCTTCACGGGCTTTTCTAGCAGCTTCTCTTGCCTGCTGCGCTTTAATCGCTTTTTTCACAAGAAGAGTGGCTGTTTCCCGGTTTTCTTCAAGAAAATACGCAAGTTTTTCAGAAATAACAGCATCAACAGCTGAACGAGCCTCACTTGTCCCAAGCTTTCCTTTTGTCTGTCCTTCAAATTGAAGCAGCTCTTCAGGAATTCTGACAGAAATAATAGCAGATAGTCCTTCGCGAATATCAGTGCCTTCTAAATTTTTGTCTTTTTCTTTTAAAAGGGCCACTTTACGTGCATATTCGTTAAAGGCTCTCGTCATGGCCGTTTTGGCGCCAGACTCATGTGTTCCGCCATCTTTTGTTCTGACGTTATTGACAAAGGAAAGGATATTCTCCGAGTAGCCATCATTAAATTGAAAAGCAAAATCTACTTCAATGGACTGATGCTCTCCTTCAAATGAGACGACTTCACTTAGAACATCTTTTTCTTCATTTAGATAAGCAACAAAGGCTTCAATGCCTGTCTCATAATAAAACGTCTCTTGTACATCATGCCGTTCATCGATCAGCTCTATTTTTAACCCTTTTAATAAAAAGGCAGATTCTCTTAAACGTTCTGATAATGTATCGAAATTATAGGTCGTAACACTGAACATGGTTGGGTCCGGCTTAAAATGAATTAGTGTTCCCGTTTTTTTCGATTTTCCGACTTTTTCAAGTGATGTGACAGGTTTACCGCCGTTTTCAAAGCGCTGATGATAAATAAATCCGTCCCGTTCAATTGTGACAGTAAGCCATTCTGACAGCGCGTTCACAACCGATGCCCCAACTCCGTGAAGTCCACCACTTGTTTTATATCCACCTTGACCAAATTTTCCGCCTGCGTGCAGGACCGTTAAAATGATCTCAGGTGTCGGTTTTCCAAGCTTATGCATACCAGTAGGCATTCCTCGCCCTTTATCTTGGACGGAAATGCTGTTATCTTTATGTATTTTGACAATGATATGATCTCCATGGCCAGCGAGCACTTCATCGACAGAGTTGTCTACAATCTCATAGACAAGGTGATGAAGACCGCGGGAATCCGTAGATCCAATATACATCCCTGGACGTTTACGGACCGCTTCAAGCCCCTCTAGCACCTGAATAGAATCATCGTTATAATCTACTTGCTGCTTTTTAACCAAATGCTTAATCCCCTTTCACTAACAAACATAACCGGCTAATCATCAAATGATCTCTCTAGATTTTAATGATGATCATGCTGCTCATTACTGTCCACTTTAATAAGCTGCATCATCACCATGCATGTGGGATTCACCAATACATGCTCTTTTGCACAGCTATGAGAATCATTCTACATTCTGCAATCAGAACTAGAAGTCCATTATAAACAAGACTGTTTCATAAGCCAAATGCAATCATATGATGGTTTTAGCAAAACAGAACAAATGTTCTACATTTATCTTATCGCTCTTTTTCTTGATATGCAAGGCCGCCGATATGTCCCTGTCGCCTTATTTTATCGCTTTCTTCAAGAATCGCAAATATATTTCTGCAACAAAAAAGCAAAAATCCTTGAAAAACCAAGGATTTTTGACGAATTAATGAGTTTTTGTCAACGCATGAGCCACCTTGATACATAAATCCATGATGGCGACCTTGCCATTTTCCTCAATCAGCCTTTTCGCTTCATCGTGATATATGCCTTGCTGCGCCCAAAAAACAGGTGCGTCTATTTGGAGAAACTCTTCTGCCACCTCTGGCAAAAACTCTGAACGTCTAAAGACATTGACGATATCAACAGGCTCTTTTAAGTCTTTTAAAGAAGCGACTGCTTTCACACCGAGTGCTTCATCGATCGTTGGATTCACTGGGATAATCTCATACCCGGCATCCTGCATCGCTTTAGACACCATATAAGACGTCCGGTGCGGCTGATCTGATAATCCAACAACAGCAATTCGTTTACTGCTCTTTAATATACGGCCGATTTCTTCTTTCGTAGGATTGTTCATCAAGACACTCCTTTTCCTCTATTTTAGCGAATTTCTGCTTAAAAACAAAGCTGAATCCATCTGCTTTGGATTTTTTCAAAAAAAGTTCCCCATGTTTTCACAAGATCATGTTAAAATGTAAGACAAGAGGGAGAATATAAAGGAGTTATGCAGATGTTAATTGCTTTGATGTTTATTTTGGCTTATCTTCTCGGCAGTATTCCATCCGGTCTCATTGTCGGGAAAGCTGCAAAGGGTATCGATATCCGTGAACATGGCAGCGGAAACCTAGGTGCGACGAATGCATTTCGTACACTTGGCGTAAAAGCAGGGTCTATTGTGATTACTGCTGATATCCTAAAAGGGACGCTTGCTTCAGCTTTACCGTTTTTCATGCAGCTGGACATCCATCCCTTATTAGCAGGAGTTGCTGCTGTTATCGGTCACAGCTTTCCTGTCTTTGCAAAATTTAAAGGGGGAAAGGCAGTCGCTACATCAGGCGGTGTGCTGCTATTTTACGCCCCATTCCTATTTATCACGATGATCGCTGCTTTTTTCTTATTTTTATACATTAGTAAATATGTTTCACTATCATCAATGCTGACCGGGATCTATACATTCATTTACAGCATATTCACCAAAGACCTATTCTTAATCATTGTTGTTGCCGTTCTTGCTGGCTTTGTGATCTACAGACACATCGCCAACCTCAAACGAATTCTCAACAAAACTGAACCGAAAATCAAATGGCTCTAGCCGTTTCATCCATTTAAATATGTGGTAAAAGTAAAGAAAAGCTGTTTTTGCATCCTGCATTTTAAAAACAGCATGACTTCAAAAAGGGGCGATCACATTGAAATTAACAATAAAAGAAGATGCACTCAATTGGTACAAGGATGAATTAGATTTAGAAAAAGGTGATCAAGTTCGCTTTTTTGTGAGATATGGCGGGTGCAGTAATGTTCAAAAAGGCTTTTCTCTCGGCGTCGCAAAAGATGAACCTCAAAATGCCGGCGCAACTGCTGAAATAGAAGGTATTACTTTCTTTATTGAGGAAAGTGATATTTGGTACTTTGACAACCATGATCTGCATATTGATTATAACGAGTCCGTGAAAGAACCAGAATTTCATTATGAATAAACAAAAAAGATACCTCATCCCTCGGGTATCTTTTTTGTTTTAAATCTCAATATACAGCCCATACTCTTGAATGTTTCCTAAAGACCGTTCCTTTTGCAGAATTCTTTTTTGCGGCTCACCGATCAAGTCAAAATGAGGAAACCCTTCGCGGTCATGAATCCATTCTTTTTTTAGTCCATGTCTTTCTCCCCACTCAACTAAACGCTTCATATCCTGACAGGCTGCTTTTGTGACGGTATTGGCATTTGGAAAACGGTCATCGAGCCAGTAGTGTGTTAAAAAAGCAACTTTTCCTTCCTGGACAGCTGTTTTCCAAGCGTTTAAATCGCTTCGTTTAATACCAAAAGCCATAAATTAAACCTGCTTCTTCGACTGTTCATATACTTTATGCCAAGCAGGAAAGGCTTTTCTAAATTGAATAGGTCTAAAGGTGTCTTTATCTACACAAATATGTGAGGTTGTCCCTGTAATCGCTGTTTGTCCATCAGGTTTTTGAATTTCATAGCCATACACCGTTTTGACACCATTATATTCTTCAATCCATGTATGAACGGTTGCTGTTTCACCATACAGCAATGGTTTTTTATATTGAACCTGCAAGTCTATAACAGGTGCAAGAGCACCGTCTGCTTCTAGCTGCGCATAGGAAAACCCTAATTCTTTAATCAATGCTGTTCTGCCGACTTCCATCCAGATTAAATAATTGGCATGATATACGATGCCCATTTGATCTGTTTCTGCATAACGGACTTCTATTTCTTTTTTGGATACATACACGTTTCATCGCTCTCCTATCAAAACCTAAGGTCTGTCTCTGCCATTTTACCACATTCCAAATGGTTCTTCTAAAAAGAGGCAATAAAATAAACCAGGAATCCCTGGTTTATTCAGTATAGCCATTCTTTCTTGCTGTTTCTTCGTCCTTTATCTCAGAACGCATCGCGTCAATACTCATTTTGCGGTTTTCGTTTTTTTGTTTGATTATTTGCTTTTCTGTCTCAGTCGAAACGGACATCGCTGCTTCAGATTCATCGATATTGTCAAGTGTGTTCTCGATCATATCTTGCAGCTTTTCAACATTATCAGATCGATCATCTGGATTGGATTGATATGACTCGTTATTCATGATGATTCCCCTCCTTATTCGCCCTTTGTCTGTATCACATCTGGCTGTTCATTTGATTTATTATGCATCTTTTTACCTTTATTCCGTTTGTATGCTACAGGTTTTGTCCCTAAATGGTCTGGCGTAAACTGCGCTTGTTTATCATGCTCTCTACCCATTATTCATCCCTCCCTCTTCTTTAGGATGAACGAAAACGGATAATTCATGACTTATTTTTGTCTAAATCGTTCTTCCAACTTTTCTTCAAGCTGGTTTAAAAATTCCTCATTGCTTAATAATTCTTTTTTATTTTCAAGCACAAGCTCTTCAAATGTGCGTCGTTTTCTTCTTCTCATTCCACTCACCTCCATATATGTATGGTTACATTTTCGCCAAAACATTTGGAAAATAAGCAAAAAGAGCTGAATCATTATAGATCCAGCTCTTTTTCAATTTCTTTTTTTGTCAGCATTTGATGCTTCACAGACATGATGCGTCCTTTTTCATCTAATATGTAGGTCGTTGGGTATGAAAGAACCTGATATCTTGCTTGAATGCCTTTTTGGTCCAATAAAACAGGAAAGCTCAGCTTTAATTCTTTTGTGAATGCTGCCACATGATCCACACTCTTTTCAGTGGTCGTCAAATTCACCGCTAGTACTTCAACTTGGTCATTTTCACTCCTGATTGCGTCTAGATCCGGCATTTCTGTCCTGCACGGCTTACACCATGTCGCCCAGAAATTGACGAGCACCTTTTTCCCTCGGTAATCAGATAACGAGGCGGTTTTGCCATCAAGGGTTTTTAGTTCGAAATCAGGGGCTTGATCCCCTTTTTCAAGACCGATTGCGGGCTCTTTTGGCCCAAATAAATTCCACGCAAGTAAACCAATCAACACAAGTAAAACAGCGCTTGCCATTCCTTTTTTCCACATGATTGATCCTCCACTATTTTAAAAAAGAAGAGAAAGCTGTTGAATCGCCTTCTCTTCTTTGCTGTATTAGTTGCTTGCCAATTTTTCGCGAAGTACCATTTGAAGGATACCGCCATGACGATAGTAGTCAATTTCAACTTCACTGTCAAAACGAACGACCACTTCAAATGTTTTCTCGTTGCCATCTGTGTCAATTGCTTTCACAGTGACGAGATCACGCGGACGAACTGTTTCGTCAACATGAACTTCAAATGTTTCTGTTCCTGTTAGACCATGAGTTTCTGCACTTTCTCCGTCTTTAAACTGCAAAGGAAGTACGCCCATGAAGACAAGGTTACTTCTGTGGATACGCTCAAAGCTTTCAGCTAGAACAAATTTAATTCCAAGAAGGTTTGTTCCTTTTGCAGCCCAGTCACGTGAAGAACCCATTCCGTAGTCTTTACCTGCTAAGATCGCAAGACCTGTTCCATCTTCTTTATAGCGCATGCATGCATCATAAATGGATGTCACTTCACCAGTTGGCCAGTAAGTTGTATAACCGCCTTCTGTTCCTGGTGCAATTTGGTTCTTAATACGGATGTTTGCGAAAGTACCTCTCATCATGACATGGTGGTTACCACGGCGAGATCCATATGAGTTAAAGTCTCTAGGCGACACGCCTCTTTCTTGCAAGTATTTGCCCGCAGGTGTGTCCTTACCAATCGCTCCAGCAGGAGAAATATGATCAGTTGTAACAGAGTCACCGAACTTCGCAACTACGCGTAAGCCTTTAAGCGGTTCAACTTTACCAGGTTCAACTGATAGGTTTTCAAAGAATGGCGGGTTATCAATGTATGTGGAATTTTCATCCCATTTGTACAATGCATCATCCGTCGTTTTAATTTCATTCCAGCGGTCATTGTTGTCAAAAACAGTTTCATACTCTGAACGGAATAGCTCAGGTGTGACAGTGCTTTTAACGACGCTGTTGATTTCGTCCATTGATGGCCAAATGTCATTGAAATAAACGTTTTCGCCATTTTTATCGACACCGATAGGATCTTTTGTTAAATCAATATTCACCGTACCAGCAAGTGCATAAGCCACAACTAATGGTGGAGATGCAAGGTAGTTTCCTTTCACAAGCGGATGGATACGACCTTCAAAGTTACGGTTACCTGATAAAACAGAAGTGATCAGCAGATCATTTTCAGAGACAGCATCTTCAATTTCTTTCTCAAGCGGTCCTGAGTTTCCGATACAAGTTGTACAGCCATACCCTACAATGTTAAATCCGAGGTCTCTTAAATATGGAAGAAGTCCTGAATTCACAAGGTATCCTGTTACAACTTTAGAACCTGGTGCTAGTGACGTTTTCACGTAGTTTGGCACTTTCATACCGAGCTCACTTGCTTTCTTCGCAACAAGACCTGCTCCGATTAACACGTATGGGTTCGATGTATTCGTACAGCTCGTAATCGCTGCAATCGCAATCGCACCTGTCTTCATCACAGCTTTTTCACCGTTTGCAAGATCAAATTCGATTTGTTTATCAAGCTCTGATTTATCTAAGCCAAACCCTTGGTTACCAGCTGGGCTTTCGATGTGTTTATGGAACGTCTCTTTCATTTGAGAAAGTGGAATCAAATCTTGTGGACGTTTAGGACCAGATAAGTTTGACTCAATTTTAGAAAGATCAATTTCCACAACATCAGTAAAAATTGGTTCTTCTGCATCTGGCGTATAGAATAAGCCATTTGCACGAGAATATTCTTCAACGATATTAATTTGCTCTTCATCACGTCCAGTAAGGCGAAGGTAAGCAAGCGCTTCTTCATCTACTGGGAAGAATCCACAAGTAGCACCGTATTCTGGCGCCATGTTCGCAATTGTTGCACGATCTGCTAGCGGCAATTGTGCAACACCAGGTCCGAAGAACTCAACGAACTTGTTCACTACGCCTTTTTCACGAAGGACTTGTGTGACTTTTAATGCAAGGTCAGTTGCAGTCGTTCCGTTTGGAAGCTCTCCAACTAATTTAGCACCAATAACTTCTGGTACTGGGAAGTATGAAGGCTGACCAAGCATACCAGCTTCCGCTTCGATACCGCCAACGCCCCATCCAAGTACACCGATACCGTTAATCATCGTTGTATGAGAGTCAGTTCCAACTAATGTATCTGGGTAAGTGATGATCTCGCCATCTTCTTCAATTGCATGAACAACACTTGCAAGATACTCTAAGTTCACTTGGTGAACAATTCCTGTTGCAGGCGGAACAGCTTGGTAGTTGTTAAACGCTTTCTTTGCCCAGCTAAGGAAGTTATAACGCTCTGCGTTACGTTCGAATTCTAAATCCATGTTAATGTTTAATGCATCTTCAGTTCCAGCTTTATCAACTTGTACTGAGTGGTCAATAACAAGGTCAACTGGAATTTCAGGGTTAATTTTATCCGGATCCCCGCCCACATCTGCCATTGCTTTTCTTAAAGAAGCAAGGTCAACGACGGCTGGTACACCCGTGAAGTCTTGTAAAATAACACGAGAAGGTTTAAATGGAACATCAATTTCTTTTACCTCGGCAGTTCCCCATTTTGCCAAGTTCTCAACGTGTTCCTTCTTGATCACTCTACCGTCTACTTGGCGAAGCACTGATTCTAAAAGTACCTTAATGGAATAAGGCAGCTTAGAAACATTTCCGATTCCTTGTTTCTCTAGTGCTTCTAACGAATAATAGTGATACGTTTTCCCATTTGTCGAAAACGTTTTTCTAGATTGAAAAGCGTCTTGTTTAGCGACTTGCTGCTGTTTCGACATGTCCAAAATCCCCCTTTTGATGATCAAGATCAATTTCAATTCTCAGAAAAATCGTCGTATTTCACCACAATTTTCTCACAATTTCATCTTAAAACAAATTCATACATAAGTAAATAACAATGCTTTTATTAAATTCAATAAGTTTAACTTATCATTAGGAAATGATTACTCTTCATAAACGAAGCGCAGCGGGTTCATACTACAAATGAGGTGAAAGAACATGACAAAACGCAAAGCAAATCATGTCATTGACGGCATGAACGCAGCCAAAAGCCAAGGTAATGGCGCAGGCTATACGGAAGATGATCAACTCGTTTTAACAGAAGAACAAAGACAAAACAATAAAAAACGCAAAAAGAATCAATAAGAAGGAGCCAAACATCATGACGAATAAAAACACAGGGAAAGACATCCGTCAAAACTCTCCTAAGGAGCATCAAGGCGGTCAGCCTGAGCCGTTATCAGGCAGTAAAAAAGTGAAAAACCGCAACCATACAAGACAAAAGCACAATTCTCATCATGATATGTAATCATTCCCCTCTCATCCCGTGACCACACGGGATGTTTTAGGTCTTTCACACATTTCCATTTTCATCATATGATTTATTATGAGATGTGATGGAGGAGTGTTTATGGAGAATGAAAAGCAATCGAATTCCTCTGATTTCCTTGAAATAGATGATTGGCTCAATGTTTTAATGGATGATCCATTTGCCTGGTATGATGAACACCTCCCAATTGATCTTTATGAAACAAGCCGTGATTATATTATCGAAATCGATGTCTCCACCTTATCGATCACTGATGTAAAGCTGACCTTCGCTGGACATGAGCTGACGTTGACTTACACAGTACAAAAGCCAAAAGGTGAAGGCGAACAGCCAGTTGAAAAAAGCGTGATGCTTCCTTTTTATTTAAACGACAAAGACATTGCAACAGATTATGAAAACCAAATCATATCGATAAAAATTAAAAAATGTTCCGATCATCCAAGCGGTGCATTTTCCTTTCAAATCCCCCACTTCAAACATTAAGAGCCCACCTTCATATAGGTGGGCTCTCTTCCCGTTCGTTTCAAGTCAATACCTTTTGCGAACCACCATGGCCAAATAGTAGAGTCGCTATATGATAATGTATTCTATTTCTACTAATAGGTTTGGGTCATTCTAGTAAATGGGCGGCTATTAATGAAAAAGGGCGTTTATAGAGATAATAGACATACATTTTTGTTATTTTCTTCTATCCTCTCTTCATGTAATATAAAATAGAGAGATAAGGGGTATAAGGAGTGAGAACATGTTAAGCGGCTGGTTTTTGTGGTTCATTTTATTTTGGGGTACAGTGATGATCGGATTACTCGCAATCGGTGGCTTTTTTATGTTTCGCAAATTTTTAAAACGATTGCCAAAGGAAGATGGGAAATCAGAGCTTGATTGGCAGGATGAATATATTCAAAAGAGCCTTCACCTATGGCGGGATGAGGACAAACAATTGTTAAATGAACTCGTATTACCAGTTCCAGAGTTGTTTAGAGATGTTGCCAAAGAAAAAATTGCGGGTAAAATTGGTGAGCTGGCATTAAAAGAACAGGCTGCCAGCATTAATCTAGACTTAATCATTCGCGGCTACATTATGGCTACACCAAAGCGGGATCATAAATTTTTATTAAAGCGCCTTCAAGAAAAAAACATTGATCACTCGCCATATGAATCGTTATTAAAATAACCTCCTTTTTTAAAAAGGAGGTTTAATTCATTTGAATCTGCTGCGGATCTAATTGTTTAGACAGCTTTCTAAACGACAAATACATGGCAACCCGCCAAGCACGATCATGCCAAAGGCAAGAATCCAAAACATCCCGCTTAATGAGCCATAATCAATAGAAGAACTTAGGATGGTCTTCATCCCGATACGAAGGACAAGAAGTCCAATGAGAATAAACACAAATGCTTTTGACCGCTTTAAGTAAATGTCATTGCCTCTAATTTCAAACTTCGATGTTTTAATTAAAAATATAGAGAAAAACATCCCCACTGTGATCGCTTCTAGAAATTCAGCTCCAGTTACCCGAAACATTGGAACAAAAAACATCAGTGCACCAGTGCTCATGAAAATAGGAGGTAAAATAATTTTTTTCGCCGTTGCAGGTTTTGCAGATGACTTAATGCGAATAAACATGACGGCCACCGCCATACATACCGCAATTATAGAAGAGATCAAGATCATCATATCAAATCATTCCTTTATTCTTTAAGGTCAGCCTATGTATAATATACTCCAATTGACGAAAAAAAACCATTCGCCGCGACTGTAGAAAACGATTTCAAAAGCCTGTAAAACCGCCAAACAATGATGAAAACATAATGATAATCCATGTCAGAAGATCAAAGAACAGCAAAATCCCTACCACAATCATGATAAACCCGCCCACTCGCATGATGAGCTGCTGGCGCTTTCTGATCCACCCCATTTTCGTAATGAAAAAGGAGAGAATAAAAAACGGGACGGCAAATCCAAATATATACGCAATCATATACATGACAGCCGACTCAGGATTGTTACTCGCCAGTGTGATGACAGCGGATAAAATAGGTCCAGTACAAGGTGTCCATCCAGCGGCAAAGCCCATTCCGATGAGAATGGATCCAAAAAAACCAGCAGGACGATTTTTGAACTGTATTCTCTTTTCGCCCATGAGGAAAGAGGGCTTGAATACGCCAAGAGTCATAAAACCAAAGAAAATAATAAGGATGGCTCCAATTTGACGAATCGCTTGATGATAATCATTAAAAAACTTCCCGACAAACGATGTCCCAAACCCAATCGCAATAAATATAATAGAGAAACCAACTAAAAAGAATAAAGTATGAAGAAGACTTCTTCTTCTCAGCATCACCTTCTCAGATTTCACTTCATCTATACTAACGCCCGTAATATACGATAAAAACGCTGGATAAAGCGGAAGACAGCACGGTGAAATAAAAGAAAGAAATCCTGCTCCAAATGCTAAAAAGTAATTCAAATCTGTCAAAAGAACACCCCCTTCTTACAAATATACAATAAGAGATGACAAAATCATTTCATTTTTTTTACATCACCTCAATAAAGATGGTCTATTCTCTTAAAACCTTATATAATTTAATTTGACATCAAGATAATGAATCCTTTAAATTTGAAAATAAACCTTAAAATGGATATAATAGAATCGATTCTTTTTATCAAGATTTGCATGAAAGGAACATGACTTTGGTAAAAACATCATTATTAACTCAAATCGAAGAAAAAAGAGAAGAGCTGATGAAAGTTGTCTTGCATAATGGGATGACATCAACAGTGACCATCGAACATAGCCAGCAGCTAGATCATCTCCTCTTACAATATCAACGACACTTACACTCAAACTCAGCCAACTAATTATACTTCATGATATCAAACATGCCGAACCATTGTAGAACAGTTGATATGTGTGACCATAAAAGAAACGAAAACCTCTGATATAGGGGTTTTTTGTTTTTCATGCTGTTTGACGCAATAATAAAAACCACCTTCCCTGCTTCATTCATGCAAGTACAGTGGTTTTAAGCGTCTGATGAAGGTGAATTGAATAAAGAAAGGACAACGCTTGTCCATTCTTTATAACCATGTTCCATCTATGATCATAATATCGTACGTATTATTTCGCTTGGTTGTTCATGGCTTTCATCATTTGATTGATTTTCTTCTGGGACGGTTTCATGCCCATTTGCATCATCATCATTCGAAGCATTTGTTCATTAATCGGTGGATTCTTTTTCAAATAGCTCATCATATACTTACGAGCAATAAAGAATCCGAGTGCAACTCCTGCAAGCAGTGCAACAACGCCTACAAGGATGACAACCCATAAATCCATAATTCTTCCTCCTTCATGTTGTCTCGTATAAAGTGTACTAAACAAAAGGCTATTATACAACATTTCACGTTCAATTTTATTTTTTTAAACAAAATTCCTCACTTTTACTGGATTAAGCCACCCGTGCTTCTTTGAACTAAAGTCCATCGCAAGAAAACAAGGGCTGATTTTTCTCAGCACTTCAAAAAACACCGCTTCTGCTTCATAACTGCCAGTGGCAGACATTTGGATATACCGGTCTTTAATAATAAATGCTGCGGTTCCTTTTCCATCTGGTAAGGAAGCGCTGTAAATCGAGCCTATTTGTGTATAGTGAATGTTCGTTAAGTTATTCATGAGACGCTGGTGCATATGAAAAGCAGGGATTCGTTTCGTCACATAATCCACTTGCTTCACAAGCATAACTAACTCATCGTCAGTGCGATTCGTCCAGTGTAACGACTCAAACAAATGAAACAAAATCGATTCTCTGCCAAAATAGTGATGTGCAAATTCATCCTCAATCCAATAAATATAATAATGGCGTTCCATGTCTATCCCTTCCTTTCACATTTCGTCAATCTCGTTTATTGCTTGTATTATACAAAAATGTGAAAGAAAGAATTGTCTATATATGAAGCAAGAAGAAACTAGTTTTGTCAAAAAAACAAGAAAAAAGAAAAAAAGTTTGCAGAGCGGATGAAAAAGCTCTGCAAACAGATAGCAAAAAAGCATGATGCTTGGAGTTCGTTTATTTATTCAGCTTCGCTTTCACACGGCTGACTACATTGCTGACAGTAAATCCGTATTTCTCGATAATGGTTTCACCTGGTGCAGAAGCGCCAAATTTATCAATTGCAATCACGTCACCGTCAAGGCCAGTGTAACGCTCCCAGCCAAGTGAAGCACCCATTTCAATCGCAATACGTGCACGTACTGCTTTAGGAAGAACGGATTCTTTGTATTCGTCTGACTGCTGATCGAAGCGATCCCATGCAGGAAGGCTGACAACAGATGCGCGGATACCTTCTTTTTCAAGTGCTTTTTGGGCTTCAATGGCTAAACCAACCTCAGATCCTGAAGCGAGTAGAAGTGCTTCTGGCTGTGCATCAGCTGCTTCAACCACAACGTAACCACCCTTTTCTACTCCCTCATATGCCTTCTCTGGTGCCTGGTCAATCGTTGGAAGGTTTTGACGAGTAAGAACTAGTGCAGTCGGTTTATCAGTTGAAGATACAGCTAGTTTCCACGCTGCAGCTGTTTCATTTCCATCTGCTGGGCGAATAACGGAAAGATTAGGCATCGCACGCAGTGAAGCAAGCTGTTCAACCGGTTCATGCGTTGGACCATCTTCACCAACAGCGATACTATCATGAGTAAAGACATATGTGACTGGAAGTCCCATTAAGGCAGCAAGACGAATCGCTGGTCTTAAGTAATCTGAGAAAACAAAGAACGTTCCGCCGAATACACGAAGACCGCCGTGAAGTGCCATACCGTTGAGCGCCGCACCCATTGCAAATTCTCTCACACCGAACCAAATGTTTTTGCCGGCATAATTATTTTTTCCGAAATCATCCGTGTTTTTAATCGTTGTTTTGTTTGATCCAGCAAGGTCAGCAGACCCGCCAATAAAGAAAGGTACTTGCTTTGCAATGCCATTTAACACTTCGCCTGAAGAAGCGCGGGAGGCAAGGCTTGAACCTGCTTCATAAACAGGAACCTCTTGATCCCAATTTTCAGGAAGCTTTCCTTCAATCGCAAGCTTCAGCTGTGCTGCCAGCTCTGGATATTCTTTTTCGTATTGCGCAAATAGCTCATTCCAAGCTGCTTCTTTTTTCTGACCAGCGTCTTTGACAGCTTCTTTGAAATGATCGTACACTTCAGAAGGTACATGGAAATCTTCTTCAAACGTCCAAGAGTAAGCATCCTTCGTCAGCTTAGCTTCCTCGCTGCCAAGAGGTGCACCATGCACACCAGACGTTCCCGCACGGTTTGGCGAACCGAAACCGATTGTTGTTTTCACTTCGATTAAAGTAGGTCTGTCTGTGCTTTGTTTCGCCTTTTCAATAGCAGCTGTTACTTCTTCAATGTTGTTGCCATCTTTCACGTAAAGAACTTCCCAGTTCATCGCTTCAAAACGATTCTTCACATTTTCAGAGAATGAACGATCTAAGTCGCCATCTAAAGAAATGTCATTTGAATCGTAAAGAACGATTAAACGGCCTAAGCCTAAATGACCAGCAAGTGAAGCAGCTTCAGAGGAAATCCCCTCCATTAAGTCTCCATCTCCGCAAATGCTGTATGTATAGTGATCTACAACCTGAAAGTTGTCTTTGTTATACGTTTCCGCAAGATGTCTTTCTGCAAGTGCCATCCCTACTGCCATAGCAATTCCCTGGCCTAAAGGACCTGTTGTGGCATCTACGCCTTCTGTGTGTCCAAATTCAGGATGTCCAGGTGTTTTGCTTCCCCATTGGCGGAATTGTTTTAAATCGTCGATGCTCAGATTGTATCCGCTTAAATGAAGCATGCTGTATAGAAGCATAGAACCATGTCCCGCAGATAAAACAAAGCGGTCTCTGTTAAACCATTTTGGATTTTGCGGACTTACGTTTAAGTGATTCGTCCATAAAGCGTACGCCATTGGTGCAGCACCCATCGGCATTCCTGGGTGACCGGAATTCGCTTTTTCAATTGCGTCTATGGAGAGAGTACGTATTGTTGCAATAGATTTCAATTCAATCGTTTCCATATAAATCCCCTTCCGTATCTTGTGTACACCATTATCATAAATCTACTGTCCTTTTTTCACAACTATTTCACGCTGAAAAAGAAGGATTTTGTCACATTTAGTTTATCGATCACCTAAAAAGTTATGCAAATATGAAAAAAGACGAGAATAATCTTCCCATCTTTTCAAAATTCAAGAAATCACAGCTTAATGAAGGTTCTGATCTTTTTCTCTTTTTAATTTTTCTGGTGTGACATCGTTTCCTTCAGGATCAACGATCTTGACAGTTTTAAGTGTATTTTTCATAGAAGAACGAAAAGCTTTCAAATACTCTTCTCTCAACTGCTTTTGTTCTGTTTTTTCAGCGTCTGATAAACCGGTCTCTTTCGACTTTTTTGAAAGCTCATTTATTCTTGCAAGCTGTTCTTTAGAAATCATGACAAACTCCTTTAAAGCATTTTCTCTACATACTACTAAATATCAATCATTTTGACAACAAATCACGCTTTAGGTGGTAAGACCTTTTTCATATTCTTGATACCTTCTATGCACCGTTGCTTTTGAAATGTCAAAACCTAATGCCTGAAGAGTTGCGGCAATTTCGGCGAATGTCATATTGTTTTTTCTTAATCGAACAATTTCTGAAATCGGCACTTCAATACGCTCACGGCCAGGTGCATGGTCCTGCTGCCTTAAATTCAGTTCAGGCTGATATCCGCGCTCAACTGCCCTTTTCATTCCCCGCTTGATTTTCAGGTTATGAATTTTCCGTTGGTATTCTTCGACGACTCCTACAATCTCAATGACCATTTCATCTGCTTCTGAAAGCTCAAGCTCTCCTCTATGAAACACGCTGTATACCTTTACGTTCTCTTTAAATAGACAATGAAGAAGTGCAATTTTTGCTTGTCCTCTTCCAAGACGTGTTTCATCCTGGATCAGAACGGCATCGATTGACTCTTCCTTCAGTGCAGCAAGCAATTCAAACACACCATCACGATCTAGATCATATCCACTCGCTTTTTCTTTGATGACTTTGACCACATTCATCTTGTGCATGGCAGCTAATGCCAGCAGTTCTTCTTCTTGTCTTTTCAGCGAGGTTTCCTGCTCTTCTTTGACAGTGCTTACTCTCGCATAAATGATTGCGTTCATGTCTAAAATCGACCTTTCTATTGTACTGTTGCAAGCTGATATACGACTGGATGCTCTTTTTTGACGGGTATGACAAGAATGTCGCCAGGCTGGATTTCAGTTGAAGCAAGATCATTGTGTTCGGTAACCCAATCAATAAATGCATTTTTGTCGATTGATTTGCTGTCGTTTACTTGATCAGCTAACCCCCAAAGAGTATCACCTGATTGAACCTCTATTTTAACATACTGATTTGTATCATTATGGCTTGTGACTGCAATAAGTGAGAGAAATATGCCAACGATGAATGAGAATACCCCAATAAAAATAATAGATTCTTTTAACCTCATAATGTCATCTCTCCTAATAGAATATGCGTTCGCTCTTTCTGTCACTCATTATAAATACGAACAAACGTTTCTGTCAAACGTTTTTTTCGAACCTATGTTTGTACTGTTAGGAAAAACATGCTATAATTTCTTTAAAATTGACGTTTTGAGGTGCAAAAGATGACGAAGCTATCAAAAAGACAACTCGATATCCTGAAATTCATCAAAGATGAAGTAAAAAGCAAGGGTTATCCCCCATCCGTCCGTGAAATTGGAGAAGCTGTCGGTCTAGCATCCAGTTCAACGGTCCATGGACATTTAGCTAGACTAGAAACAAAGGGCTTAATTAGAAGAGACCCGACAAAACCTAGAGCGATCGAAGTACTAGATGAAGAGGAAATGAATATTCCAAAGAGTGCTGTAATGAACGTTCCAGTCATCGGAAAAGTAACGGCCGGCCTTCCTATCACCGCTGTTGAAAATGTAGAAGAATACTTCCCTCTTCCAGAGACTTTTGCAGCACCAGATGAACAAGTGTTTATGCTTGAAATTATGGGAGAAAGTATGATTGATGCAGGTATTTTGGACAAGGACTATGTCATTGTGCGTCAGCAAAGCACCGCTAACAATGGAGATATTGTGGTCGCCATGACAGAGGAAGATGAAGCGACCGTGAAACGCTTTTATAAAGAAGATACACACTTTAGATTACAGCCAGAGAACCCATCAATGGAACCGATTATCTTACAGAATGTGAGTATACTAGGTAAAGTGATTGGCGTATTTCGAAATATTCATTAAAAAAAGCCGGTATATCATCAGCTACTGATGAGAACCGGCTTTTTCTTATGCACAAGAATAGGCAAGAATACTTGAACTTGGGAAGGAACCAAATGTAAAGTTCGGCCATATAAAGCCAGTAGTTCGACCAAATGGCTGTGAGGAAAGGATATACATTAAAAATACTTGACCGTTTCTCAAAAGCACAATTGTCCATCTTCTATTACATCCCGCTGCAAATTGTACAGTTTGATGGCCTCCGCCAACACCGTGCCCAGATATAAGCGACTGCATACTTTGTGGCTGAGAGAGTGCTTGCTGATACTGCGAAATGATATGCTGCGGCGGTGCCGGCGGGGCTGAGTGTCCGCCTGAACCTTGCCCTGGCCAAGTACCTCCTCCTCCGATCGGAAACCCAGGAAACCCTCCACCTTGAGGAATACCAACAGATGGGAATCCTTGCATCTGCCTATCATATGAGTACCCATTCCACATACCTTCATACGGATGATACATAATAAACACCACTTTCTTTAGACATTCATCACGACAGTATATGTCATAAATAAAAAAAGTGTGTTAAACGTCTAAATAGAAATTTTTCCAAAAGACGTTTCGTTCTTCTTTAGAACGGTTAAATAATAATTAAGAAGAAAAATAAAAAAAATGAAAACTTTTTGTCTCCCTCAAACGTTATATAATTAGAAACAAAAGAAATAAAAAACATTTAGATTTAATACTTGTAATATCACTGTAATTATTGTAACATTTGTAACATAAGAAGTTTTCATTGAGAAAAGGAGGCAATTGCCTTGAAAAATTATTTGTTTTATTAACTGCTATTATGCTTATGATCTCATTACAAACTACAACATTGGCCGCTTCCAAGAAATCAGCCGCTTTGACAAATAAAGAAGCGTTACATATTGCCCTTGATGCAAGAGAACACTTTTGGAGTGCAATGTCAGGCTACAAAATTAAAGAACATTCTAATTACAAATTAAAATCATTTACCTATAAAGATATGACATACAACTATCTTTCTAAAACATTTGATACAAAGAAAAAATTAAACAGCTACCTATCTCAAGTGTTCACTCAAGATGCCATCAAACATGGTTTAAAAGATTATCAGTTTATTGTTCATAAAGGCAAAATGGCTGTTCCAGTCGGTGACGGAGATAACATGCTCAATTGGGAAAAAGCCACACCTAAACTTGTTTCTAAGAAACAAACAGTCCGCACATATGAATTTACTGTCCCAACACTTGATGGACGCAAAGTAAAACGAACTGTTACGTACGAAAAAGTACAAAAAGATTGGAAAGTCACACAAATTGACGCTGTCATCTAAATAAAAAACCAGGCCTCTCATCGGCCTGGTTTTTATATTGGAGAAAATTCAGTCATGCGGTCCAGCGCGTGAGCAAGTGATGATGCCGTGCGAAATTCATTAAAAGGAAGCCCGAGCTGTACTGCTGTTTGAGCAATTTCTGGTCTAATTCCTGAAATGGTCGTTTCTACTCCAATTAACCGAAGTGATGTGACAAGATCAAAGATTTGATGAGCCACCATTGTATCAATAATGACAACACCGGATAGATCAATACATAAATGCTGAACCCCTTTTTGCGAGCACTGTTTTAGCGTATTTTCTAAAATAATCTTTGCTCTCGCTGTGTCAATATCACCTACTAAAGGCAACAACGCAATCTGGCTTTTTAAAACAATCACCGGTGAACTCAATTCATAAATCATATCTCTTTGAGCCACAAGCTTCTTCGTTGTATTTTTCACATATTGCTGGATAAACACATGGATTGAAATATTAAACGCTTCGGAAATTAAATCATACCAATAAAAAATGCGGTCAATATCAATGTCACCTTGACGCTGTTTAATAAATTCTTTTAAGTAATGCAGAACGACTCTTTGATTAGACATGTATTCTCTTACGACATAATCTAATGGTGTATTTAAATGCTTCGGATCACTGGCTAAATCCTCAGACCATTTTTTAAATTCAGTATGTAAATATGTCTTGTCTTCAATAATAGCTCGTATAAAGTGCTGGTAATAATCTTGATTCTGCCGTTTTAGCTCTGCAATGATGCTGGAATCTGTTGAACGATATATCGATTCTGGATCATCGTCCTCAATTGATTCATACCATGTTTCAGTCAGCTTCTCTGCATGCTGCATAAAAAAATCGTATAATGCACGGTTCTTATCCATAAGCAAATGTCCCTTCACATTTTCTTCTTGTCAGTCTTTGTACCTTATAGATTGATTGTACCACTGAATCTTTTTTCCCTGCCAGCTCGGATACGCTCTGCCATAAACAAAAAAGGCACCCGCTCGAGGGGTGCCTTTTCCTCAGATTTATTTCACAATGAATAATATTCTTTTCCCATCAGGAAATCCGCTGATTTGGTGCCCGACCCATGAGCCTGCTCCCCTATTATCAGATGGACTGACATATTGAACGCTTGCGCCTTTTCCTCCCTCAAGACAAACCGCCATCGGCCATTCATCCCGGTCAAATCCAGGTTTTGTCGGAATCCCTTTTAATGATTCTTGCCTGCGGGCATCTGCTCCATTCCTGTCAATGGTACACACATCTGAATGCCCTTTTCGAATGGCTTCTTGAATATGACTGCCTGTTTCAGGGTACCTTTCCTTTGGAAATTGAACGACATGATCATATCGATCAGCCCCTTTTGCTGCCTGCTTCTCTCCAAATCCACCTAACAACATGCCCATCCATATCACAAAACATAAAGCGACAGCAGCGATCCAGCCTCTTTTCATCTTCAAAAGCGCGTGACCTCCTCATCCATCTCAAGCATGATTTTGACTTAAAGGAAATGTGACATTTTAATGTATGAGTGGTTCGCGAATGACATGTGAAAAAATTGATGTAGCTCTCAATCTCAAATCCACAGGTTAAAAAAATGAATCCTCTATTAAATGAATCCATACAAAAAAGCTTGTCCCCTATGAAGGAAACAAGCTCTATTTTTTATTGCGCTTTCGCATAGTTTATAAACTCAACAAAGGCAGCTGTCGCTTTTGGACCGCCATTCATCGTTCCGTTTGAATAACCAGCGTTATGAACTCCAACGATTTGCTGGTTCTGATCCAGCATGGCAGAACCTGAATTTCCGCTGAATGTATCAATCGTATAGTATGCTAGATTCGTATCTTCTCTCGTCACAGGACCTGACATCTCCCATTGTGACACCTTGCCAGTCGATCTCATTTTATCACCAGGATATCCTGAGATTTTAATGGTTGTCCCAGTCAAGTTTGTCACCTGGCGGATGGATCGGTAGCCGACCGTATTGCCAATATTCGTATCGGTTTTGATTACGGCAAAGTCATATTGACTTGCACCAGTATTAATATACCCGCTTGGCACATAGAACTCAGTCATTTTTGCTGAACCGTTCACCGCAGTACTATCATTCATACCAGGATATACGGTTCCTTTTTCACTATAGCTTCTCGATGCCGTGTTGTACACGCAGTGTCCGTTTGTCAAAATTTTATTAGGAGCAATGAGTGTCCCTGTACAGCTGGAGCCGCCAAATGTAATATAAGCAATCGAATTGTATGGTGCTATTCTTGTATTTGCTACTTTGGTTCTACCATCGTCTCCAATGACGACTTTTGTTTGAAAATCTTTTAAATATTTTGATAGTGGTTTTACTTTTTCGCCAACAGTAGAAGAAAGATCATCCACTTTGTCAAAGGATGAGGGGGCTTTCGTATCATTGTGGAAATCACTTGAAGAAATCACTTTTCCATCAGAAGTCACCATATCATAATCAGACGTTAGTACTGAATCCGATGTGGCATGGGCAAAACTAGGCACACTTAAAGCACCAAAAACGAGAAGAGAAGGGAGTAACATTTTCACCTTTTTCATCATATTCCTCCTTTATGTCCTATATCAAAAATCATACGATTGTTTCATATTGGAGTAAATGAGAGAATATTCTTATTTTTTACAAAATATTTCATTTTTAAATTAGGTGTTTCGTATCTTCCCAACCTTCATTCTATCGATCTCTTTCTATGAGAATAGAAAAAAACCGCCTAATTGGCGGTCTTTCCTTTTGTCAGCTCCACACATCTTTTACATATCTATTGTCATTTGCAAGGGCTGCCAGCCAATTTCCTGCTGTTTCCTTCGAGCATTGTTTCTCGTTTTGATAGAGATCGATTAGTGTAGCCTCTACATCTGGAGCCATGACTTTTCCGTCTCCGCACACGTAAAGGTAGGCACCTTGATCAAGCAATTCGATGAGCATGCCGCCTTCTTCTTTCAACAAATGCTGGACATATACTTTTTGCTCATCGTAACGAGAATAAGCACGATGGATATGGATAACTCCTTTTTGCGCGGCAAGCTGCATTTCATCAAAATATAGATCATCTTCCTCAGGGTGACGGCAGCCAAAATATAAGTGGGCTTCGCCTAGCTGCTTCCCTTCCTTCTGCCACACTTCTCTTGCCTGAACAAATCCTCTAAATGGAGCAATTCCTGTACCTGGTCCGATCATGATCATCGGCACTTCTGATGAAGGAGGCAGCTGGAATCCGTCTTGCGCTTCATGCAGGAAGCAGGCTACTTCTTCTCCTTCTTTTAGACCACATAAATAGGTTGAGGCAACTCCGGCATATTCTCCTCTGCCACTCCACGCTTTATCTTTTACAACTGCTACTGTGATACTGACTTTTTCTTCATCTACCTTAGGCGAGCTAGAGATCGAATAATAACGCGGTTTCAAACCTGGTAAAAGCGCCAAAAAGTGTACAAACGGCAGCTCGCACGCTTCATATTGATCTAATAAATCCAGCATGGTTACTCGTTTCTTTAAAATGGCTTCTTGATATGCTTCTCCAGCCATTTGTTCAAGCTCCACGCGGTGAGGCGGACATACCGTATGTGCTGCGAGCTCTCTTAGCTGTGTACGTGTCGCAGGCTCTTGAAGCTCAACATGTGAGGCGAGTAATTCTTTGATTGGAATCGGCTGTTCTAATGGTAAATGACTTGCCTCTTTCTCAGATGAAAGCTTGATATGCTGCTCTGGATTTAGTTTAAAGCGGCGGGTCACACGCTCAACGAGTGCATCACTATTTTTCGGTACAATCCCAATATGATCTCCTTCTTTGTATGCTTTTCCAGCTGGCAATTTCAGTTCAATATGTCTTGTCTGCCTCGTGCTTTTTTCTGATTGTAATTCTTCATTTTTCAATACAACAGCTGAAAAGGCATCATATATTTTAGCTACAGGACGCTCCACTAGCTCATTCGTATAAGCAACTGATAGGTTTGGTTTTTCCTTCCCCTTTTCTTGGAAGGTGAGCTTAAATTCTTTTGCAAGCTGTTCAAAGACAGTTTTCTGGAAAATTTCTTTATCCTCATCCATATCACCACCTGCATCACCTTCTCCTAGATCAGCTACACGTTTGGCACCTTTTCTTTCAAGGGCCTCATCAATCAGACGGGGGATCCGCTGGTACGTACTCGCCCAGTTTCGATCTCCGCATCCAAAGACCGCAAATGTCACGTTTGATAAATCCTGCTCCTCATCCTGCGCCAGCCAATCCACAAATTGCTTCGCATTGTCAGGCGGATATCCGTTGTATGAAGCGGTCACGATGAGGACAGCGCCTGTATCTGGCAATTGGCGTGTATATTCATCAAGCGGCGCAGTGGTCACATCGAATCCTTTTGCTTTCCCGTCTTCCGCCAATTCGTTCGCTATTTGCTTTGCTGTGCCAAGATTCGATCCGTACAAAACTAGCAGCGGTGTACCGTGATTCGGCACTTTTGACTCACTAGATTGGTTGCTTTTTTTCGGTTCTTCTTTCGGTGGTGCCATAAAGAATTGCTGTTTCCTTGGCCGCACCTTGATTTTGAAATCGTTTGGTTTAATCGTCAGAGATTCTTTTAAATCAAGCTCATAAGATGTGTGATCAATTAACTCTAAATTATGCAGGACCATCGCGAGAACCATCGTAGCTTCATGCAGGGCGAACTGCATACCGATACATGCACGCTGTCCATTCCCAAAAGGCTTGTAAGCATGCTGCGGGATTTTCTCAGGATGCGTAAACCGCTCTGGTTTAAAATCTTCAGCATCCTCGCCCCATACCGCTGGATCACGGTGTAATTTAGGGAGCAGAACAGAGACACTTTGATTCTTGTGAATCGGATATTTTCCCCCGATTACTGTGTCCTCTTTCGCATAAAGAGAGAACGTAGGCGCGGTTGGCCAGAGGCGAAGGGCTTCATTTAACACCATACGAGTGTAGCTTAGCTTTTGCACTTGTTTAAATGTCGGCAATCCGCCTTGCAGCACCTCATCTGCTTCTTGGACAGCTTTCTTCAATTTCTCTGGATTCTTTAATAAGAAATAAATCGCAAAGGATAGCAGTCCGCTTGTTGTTTCGTGCCCTGCAATTAAGAAGGTGATGATTTGATAACGGATATTTTCATCAGATAAACGTTCACCTGTTTCAGGGTCCTCTGCATGCAGCATAAGTGACAGTAAATCATCGCCTGTTTTATCTTGTTTTCTTCGTTCCTGTATAATGTCATCTACTAATTGCTTCATAAAATCGACATGCTGATCAAATTCTTTTCTTCTTTTGATCATGAGTTTATCGGCAATCGGCAATCGGCTCGACTGCTCCATTGCTTCATTTAAGCCTTTCAACATGCTTTCTATGAATGGATGCTGGTTTTCTTTATAAAAACTGTTAAAGCGAAAATCAAAACCGCAAAGGCCGATCGTATCTAAAGTCAGCTTTGTCATATCCTCAGCTACTTCAATTTCTTCATCGCGGCCTGTTCTTTGCCATTTTTGTACAAGCTGTGTCGCAATATCGAGCATCATCTCATGATAGCCCTTCATAGCCTGCTGGCTGAATGCTGGCATCAAGATTTGATGAGCCTTTCTCCAGTTCGGTTCTTCTGTCCAGCTCGTAAATAACCCATCTCCTGCAAAGGCTCTTACTTTACTGAGACTAGTCCCAATAAATTTATCAAAACGGCTCTCATCAAATACTTCTTGGACAAGCTCATGGCTGGAAACAAAAATACTTGTTGCATTTGAAAATTCAAACTGAAAAATCGGTCCTAATTCATCTGCCAGCCGCCAAAAAGTTTGAGAAAGCTCCCCTTTTTTTATATGGGGAATATTTTTAAAAGGTCCGTATGTTTTTGGTTTTGGAATGATTGATGTTTGCTTCATATGCCCACTCCCTTTATCTCTTTATGATGCAACGCTGATGGCGCGCCATAAACATTGCTCAATCTCCTCTAAAAATTCAATTGTTGGCTCTATTTCTTCTGCAAGAATTTGTTTATGCAGCTGCACAAAAGCACCAAATACAATCGATAAAATGGTTCTGCCAGAGAGGTTTGGATGAATTCCATCCTTTTTCCCTTCTTCAAAGATAAGGAACAGCTCATGTAACAAATGCTGCATTTTCTCTTTGCTCGTTTCGTCTAAGTAATGGGACCGTTTATCAATCTCTAAAAAATACAGCCCGCTTGGATTCTCCTTTGTAAACAAAACCAAGCAATAAAATACATGCTTAAAGTACGCCCGAATACTTACCTTTGGATCTGGACTGTTTGTGTTCATTTTGTCGATAAATGCTGAGAGGCTGCGCTGGTACAAAATATTGACGAGTGCCTCTTTGCTGTCGAAATAACGGTAAATGGTGCCCGCTCCGACGTTTGCTCTTTTTGAAATCATCGGCATTGTGGTGCCATCAAAGCCTCGTTCTATAAATAGTTCCAGCGAAGCTTTCATGATCTGTTCTTGTTTATCAGTCACTGCTGGCATTTCATCCCCTCCTTTTGAAATATAGGAATGAACGTTCATTCCGCAAACGGTATATTATATTAATATTTCAATTTCATCTATTTATACTTAAACACACTTATTTTACTCCGTCACCACATTTTCTGAAAATAATAATAATTGAGAAATGATACCTAGGCAGATGACATCCAAAGGACTTATAAAGATTGTCAAATGTGTGTCATGCAGGTGTCATCGGCACTACACATTCATTCCTGATCGATTGGTGACTGAATGTGGTCGTCATATGTATCAATATATAAGCTTCCATTACTTGAACGGACAGCATAAACAATGTCCTTTAAGGACAGCTGCCTTTTTTTAAGCTCTTCTTCTATCCATTGCTCTGTTAAATGATTTTCATGTATGTTTTTTTGGATGAGTTTCCCGTCCATGATGACTTCAATCGGCATGTAACGCTCTGCCTTCATGAATAAATGAAGATCCTTCCGTGTGACATTTTCAAACGAAGGGTATTTTTTCACTGACATATGCCCATCTGTTTCAATCATGGCAAATTCAACTTCACTAATATCAAAGATGTCTTTTTCTCTCAGCTGCTGATTTAAATAATCAAGGGTATATCTCATTCCCTTCATATTTCCTTCAAGAATTTTCCCATTTTGTATGACAAGAGTTGGTTTACCAGCCATCAGCCCTCTCATCTTCCGGCTTCTTAATGCAATCAGGGAAATCACATAAATAATCATGACAAGTGACACAAAGGAAATCGTTGTGTGCTGTAGCGGCAGCGTTGTATTAAACGCCAGGTTTGCAGCAATTGAACCTAAGCTGATGGCTGCTATAAAATCAAAAATATTCATTTGCGCAATGGTTTGTTTCCCTAAAAGACGTGCTCCTCCAAATAAAATCGCAAAAGCAAACATCGTCCGAAGAATCACTTCAATATGTTCAGACATGCAAGTGTCCACCTTTCATTTGCATCAAAAAAAGCCTTTTCCTTAGAAAAGACTCTTTGTTAGACTATGCATTTATTTAATCATTATTCAATTGGGCAGTACTGCTTTGTTCAAATTGTGATCGCAGTTCAATAATTGAGCTATTCCTCACATGATCTGCTTCTTGCTCAAGAAGCCACGTATAGAACTTAGCTTGCTCCGCTGTTTGCAAAGCATGCATATATTTTTGCGAGGAACGCTTCTCTGCAACGCGCTGCTTGATCCCGCGCATCTGCTTCCAGAATTGATAATAAGGGAGCTTGAGTTTGGTCATAAAGCCGCGAGCGTCCTCCATGACATATCCCTCTTCTTTCATTGTGTCATCATGAGAGACCGCTTGATACCATTTATAAAAAGACGTCCAATCATGGAAAACAGCCACTTCCTGCTTGCTGGATATTCCCAGCTGCTTTCTTAATCTTTTCACTTCAGCGAATGGTGCTTTTTCGTAGCTTAACTGCCGCTTCACTATATCGAGTAAAATGAGTTGATCTTGTTCATATGTGATAATATGCGGATCTTTTTCTGGCAAAATGACTTCAAACACCAGAGATACATGCTGGTCACGGACGTATGATTTGATGTAGTCAGCTTGCACGTCATCGAAGGTCTTATAAAATAGCTCTTCGACCCAGGAGGCATGCTGATTTTGTTTCACATGTGATGTATACGATTTGGACGTAAACACCAATTCATCTTCCATTTCGTTATACCCAACAGTTCCTAAGTATCCATTTGCTTTATCATATACGGTGACAGGGAATTGTAAATGGTTCACTAAATGCTGCATTCTTGTCTCCGGACGCTCATCAATGTTAAAAAATTTATTGTAGCTTCTAGACACAATCTGCTTTGAAACCATGTTGACAAACAAACCTCTTGCCTTCACATTCACATCGTCCCACTGCCGCTCACTAAAAGCCTTTTTCGTAAAATTAAAAGATGAAATATGGTGTGGAAGCTTTAATTCCTGTACATATTCATGCTGATCTAAATGGGCTAAAAAATCATCCAGTGAAATATCTGGCTGAACAGCAGCTGATTGTTTTTTCTCAGAAGCTCTGTAGACTGGATTGTCAATTTCATGAGTCTTAATTCCTTCAGCCGTGATTTTCAACACCCGCAGCTGCCCCCCAAATTCAACCTGACCTTCTAGGTTATAAGATCTTTCCGCTGCGTGAATTGGCAGTCTGTATAAATTGCGATGACCGTGAATTTGGATGACATCCAGCCCAGCCGTGTTTTGAACAAACAAGTGATCAATGTCATCTGAATATTCTCCTACGCCGTGAATGAGCTGCTGTGTTGAGACATGCAGAAGCTCTTCTGGCAAATGAGCAAGCCCCCCGTGGGTAACAAGAAATGTCTGGCCATGGTATGTAAAATACGTAAGCTGGTGAAATGTTCTAACAAACTTTCGTACTTCTTTTAAATCAAAATCAGCTGCTTCGATTTCAGGCGCAGTATGACGATTAAACATATTGCTTTTGACCTTTTCACCATGCGCAAACCGGTATAAATGCTGATCATGATTGCCTTCAATGACGATGACATTCCGGCATTCTCTATGGGCAAGCATCCATTCTAATACTTCTTTGTTTTCTATTCCTCTATCAAGAAGGTCACCTGCGAAGATATAAAGTTCGTTTTCTTTGATATCTCCTTGCAAATAAGTGGTAAGTGCGGTGTAACAACCGTGAATATCCCCGAAAACATGAATGGCCTCATATTGATCAAAGGATCGAGGCTGATAGGTCATCACTTGCGGATATTCCTCCGGCTTCAAAACAGTCACCCATGACGGGACCTTTTCTGTTTTTAACCGCTCGTTCATTTGATACAAAACAGATTCACGCACCACTTTGTGAGATTCACGTGAGCGATTTTGTAAAAGAGCGGTCTCAAGGGGCACCTGCGTGAAATCGACGACATACACCCTATAACGATACGATGTCGCTAAAGACTTATATTGAGAAATTGATTTGCTTGAAATATGTGTCGCATCAATCACAGTAAAGTCTCCGCGCTCCATACGGGCTGTGAGTAAATCGAATAATAAAGACCAAACTTTGTGGTCATGCTTGCTTGAAATGTCTAGTTTCCCATTGACTGATAGCTGCGGCGGCTGGGTTAACAGCCGGATTTGATCCGCTGATAAAGTGTAAGGCTCTAAGCCTTGTTCTTTGATCCATGTTGATTTACCTACGCCTGGGAGACCTCGTAAAAGGACTAAAGTTCTCATATTGGTTCTCCTTTAATGAGTGATATTTTACCTATTATAGATAAATTATGGATAAATCTCAATCTTTTATTGATTATGGTAATATATACATAGAAAAGGAGGTTTTACGTATGTTTAATGGAGAGAATATGGCATTCAACATGGGAGATCTTCTATTTCAAGTGTTCTCTCTTCTATTCATTGCCTTTACTGTGACAATCATTGTCATCGCGTTTCGCATGATTAGAAGAAAACGAATGGAATTGAAAAAAATCGAGGCAAGATTAAACAAAGTAATTGAAAAAAACGATCTAAAAGAGTAAAAAATCCGGGAGCTAACCGGATTTTTTTGTTTTCATCACGATTCCTTGACGCTGCTGCATCAAAAAGAAAAAAACACCTAAAAGAACAAGCAGACCGCCAAGCATTTGGAGCAGCGTGACTTTCTCTCCAAGCAGCCATACAGCAAGGATCGTTGCCCCAACAGGTTCTCCTAGTATACTCATTGAAATGGTTGTCGCATTAACATAAGTTAAAAGCCAATTATTAATGACATGAGACATAGTGGGAATGATAGCAAGCAATAAAAAGATTCCCCACTCCTTAGCCGGATAACCTATAAAAGGGGTTTGCTGAAGCAGATTGAATAAAATTAAAAAAAGACCAGCAAAACCAAATACACAAAAACTATAAATCCAATGAGATATTTTTCTGACAGCCTGTTGACCTATTAACAAGTAACAAACAACAGCGATCACACTCAAAAAGGATAAAATATCTCCTAAGATGGCTTCCTTGCTATGACCAATATCTCCCCAGCCTATCATGAGGGCACCAACAATCGCTGCACACATCGTCAATAGAGCTGACATCGTCGTTCGTTCACGGAAAATGAGGAATCCGCCTAATAAGGACACCATCGGTTGTAGAGCGATAATAATGGTAGAGCTTGCCACTGTCGTCAGCTTCAGTGAGCCAAACCACAGCACAAAATGGAGGCCTAAAAAGAAGCCTGACATACATAAGAAAAACCAGTCTCTGCGTTTTATTGAGAGAAATTCTTTTTTTCTTGGCAGGATAAATGGCAGCATGAAAGCCGCCGCAAAGATCATTCGATACATACTTAAAATAGCAGCAGGTGCATTTGACCATTTCACAATGATTGCAGAAAACGAAATAGCAATTATCGAAATCACAAGTGGCAGTGCAATTGATTTCGTTTGAGCAGTTGTCTTGATTTCCATTAGCAGCTTCCTTTACATCAGCAGTAGATGAGCAGTTCATCTTATATGTCGTCATCTTACTATGTCCATTCACCTAGTGGCAAGATGATTTTTTTAAAACTGGCGTCAACTTGTTGGATGAAAAAAAGCTTTCATTACGAAAGCCTTCATTCATCATCTATTAACAGATAAATGGCCTGAACTGGACCATGAACCCCTACCACTAAATTCATTTCAATATCGGCAGAATTACTTGGACCTGATATGAAATGGATGGCACCTTTCGCCTGCTCCCCCTCTTCTACTGAGCGATTAAGAGCCGAAACAGCCTGAATCATTCGCGGAATAATCGAGCTTTTCTCTATACACACGATATACATCATTGGCAAAAAATGCAGCGCTCTCCCTTGACCTTGATGGGATGAAAGGACAACTGTACCTGATTCTGCAAGGGTATAATCACTGAACACAACTGCATATTTCGCTTGTTCTGCCTGCCTTATGTTTTCTTCTCTTGATAGATCTGTATTCCAGCAGGCGATGGAAATCCCATCTCGTTGCAAGCTGTCAAACATAGGGCTGAAACCATATTGTTCAAAGCGATGATCACACGATGTCATCACAGCACCCTCACCATATTCTGTCATCAACAATCGTAATACCGAGGGCGCTTTCTCCGGTGTTGTTTCGACTACTCTTGTATGAATTTGCTGACATTGCTTTTTCAATTGCTCGACTAATTCATCTTTAGACAAACTTCCGTTTGTATCCCACTGGACTTGATGCTTCCATGCCGGCCGTTGAATAGAGGCAGATGGGGAAGAGTTTTTGCCTAATTGATGCTGGATATGAGATAAAAACGACTCTCGGTGAGAAATGGTCCCCTTCATCGCTGCTCCTCCTTTTGTCTCTTCTTAAACCAATCCCTGAATCTTTCTTTACTTGGAGCTGGCAGGTCACGAATATCTGTCCAATTCTTTAAAGGACCTATTCCTTTTGAAATTTGTCCATTTGTCGCCATACGATTCATCAATGCAGGGGCTGCTTTTGTTCCAAATTGATACATCCCGGGAGACGCTGCCCCTATGCCAAACATTTTCATCGCCAGCATTTCAGTTTTAGGCGCTCTCCCCTCTTTTTCAACGATTACCTGTCTATGTTTAATCAATAACTCATGAAGTGGAATCTTCACTGGACAAGCATCCGTGCAGGCTGCGCACAGACTTGATGCAAAAGGGAGCTCCTTGTAGTCATCATAGCCGCCAAGAAGCGGCGAAAGAACAGCTCCGATTGGTCCTGGATAAATCGAACCGTACGAATGTCCGCCAACATGCCGGTAAACGGGGCAGACATTGATGCAGGCTGCACACCGGATACATTGGAGAACAGGCTGAAAGGCCGTTCCTAATATATTTGACCGCCCATTGTCCACAATGACCAAGTGGAATTCTTCTGGTCCATCCACTTCACCTTCTCCTTTTGGTCCCACTACAGAAATATAACTAGTTAATTTCTGGCCGACTGCGCTTCTGCACAAAAGACCCACAAGGACATCCAGTTCCTCCATCGTTGGAACAAGCCGCTCCATTCCCATAACGGCAATATGCGTCTTCGGTATAGCCGTGACAAGATCCGCATTCCCTTCATTTGTTACAAGGCAGATGGACCCTGTGTTGGCCACTGCAAAATTACAGCCGGTCACACCAATATCAGCTTCTAGGAATTTTTCACGCAAGATGGCTCTTACAAAATTCGTCATTTCTTCGGGTGTTTCTGACATCTCATACCCTAGCTTCTCATGAAATACTTCCCGTATTTGTTCTTTCGTCATATGAAGGGCAGGTGCCACAATATGTGAAGGCGGTTCATGGTCATCCACTTGCAGAATATATTCGCCAAGATCGCTTTCTACTACCTCACAGCCGATCTCTTCAAGCGCTTGATTCATCTCGATTTCTTCTGTGACCATTGATTTTGATTTGACGACCTTTTTGGCTGCTTTTTTCTGTGCCACCTCTTGAATATATGCTGATGCCTCTTCCTTTGTTTTTGCAAAAAAAGACATGGCCTCCTCGTGCACTTACACTTTCACTTAATTGATATAAGTAGTCATCAAGATGCGTCAGCGTATGCTGCCGGATTTCCTCACCAAGCTCACGCCACTTTTCCCAATTGCCAAGCTCCTCACTTGCAGTCAGCCGCCTTTTATACAGACGTTCCTGTGCTGAGGAGACAGCACCTCTCATGACAGCGTCTTCTAAACCTTTCCCGATCCGTTCTTTAAAGGCCTTTTCTCCAATTTTCATACTCATGTGCTGTTCCTCCTCTTAAAGTCCGCGGCTGTTTAATACTTCTGCGATGTGCATCACTTGGATGGGTTTATCAAGACGGTTCAGCCTCCCGCCAATATTCAGCAGGCAGCCGCAGTCAGCACCAATGATATAATCAGCGCCTGTCTCCTCTATGCTTTGTACTTTTTCGTCAACCATCTGCTCAGAAATAGGGGTCATTTTCACTGAAAAGGTTCCTCCAAATCCGCAGCAATTTTCTGCGCGGGGCAATGGTCTCATCGTCAAATCTTTGACATTTGACAACAGCGTAAAAGGCGCCTCCTTAATACGCAGCAGTCTCGTCATATGACAGGAGGTGTGATAGGCTGCGTTCCCTTTCAGGCTTGCTCCTACATCTGTCACGTGTAATATATCAACAATAAACTCTGTTAATTCATATGTTTTTGCGGCAAGTGCCTCAGCTTTGGCCGACCACACTCGGTCTTCTTTTAAAAGATGAGGATATTCTAAAAACATCGCCTTACACGAACCTGATGGTGTCACAACATATTCAGCTGACTCAAAGGCTTTGATCATGTTTTTCGCTGCTTTGATTGTCTCCTTTGTATAGCCGCTGTTAAAGGCTGGCTGTCCGCAGCACACTTGTGCTTCTGGAAATTCCACTTCAACACCGAGTCTTTCCAATACTTCCACTGTCGCCTTTCCTACATTTGGCTGCATCGTGTCGACTAAACAAGTAACGAATAAATGGACTTTCATCGGCGAACTTCCCTTCTATTGCTGCATTTTGATTCATCATTCTGATCATCTGATGATTAAATAACAGGCCTTAATTTCATTTTAATCCCAAATTTCTGAAATTTCAACGAAGTGATTTGTCTAAAATTTGTACTTATGGACTGTGTGACTAAATAAAAAACGCCCTTTTCATAGGGCGTTTTTGATGTTTATTTTGAAATCAATTCACTAATTTTTTCTTCAATAGGTGTTAACGGCCGGCCTAGTAATGTTTCGAAATCTTGGCTTTCGACAGCTAATGCACCATCGCGAATGCCGCTTTGAATGGCTTTGACAAATGGCACTGCTTCTTTTGGTACACCATTTGAAGCTAAAAATTCTCCAAATGTATCTACATCTATTTTTTCTACTTTGATTTCTTTTCCGCTCACCTTGCTGACAATTTGTGCAAGATCACTATGTGTCCGAAGCGGGCCTGACAGTTCATATATCTCCTGATCATGTACTGGAAGTGTTAACGCATTTGCTGCCGCTTCTGCGTAGTCATTTCTTGTTGCCCAGCCAACCTTTCCTTCGCCAATAGGGCTTAAAAATGGTGCGCCGCTGACTGACGCCAGAATCGTATCTTTTTCGTTTTCAACATACCAGTTGTTTCTTAAAAATACATGAGGAATGCCAGAGGCCAAAATGGCTTCTTCTGTTTTGGCATGGTCATTTGCAAGGACAAGCTGACTCTCTCTTGCATTGACAACACTTGTATAAGCAATAAAACTCACATTTGCTGCTTTTGCCGCTTCGATTGCCGCTTTATGCTGCTGCACGCGGTCTCCATCTGCCGTTGAAATGATCAACAGACGGTCAATGCCCTCAAATGCTGATGTCAATGTGTCTGGCTGAGTAAAATCTCCACGGCGTACATCCACCCCAGCATCCTTCAAATGTGCTGCTTTTTGCGGATTTCGAACACTTACTGCAATTTGTTCAGCCGGTACTTTTGTAAGCAAATGCTTGACGACGAGCGATCCAAGTTGTCCCGTTGCGCCTGTTACTAATAATTTCATTTGTTGACCTCCTCATTTTTCGTTCAACGGTGATGTGCATTCGTTATAATCGAAATGGTTACAACAAAGGTGTAAAAAAAGCTCTAATGTACGAGCTTTTTTATTCCGCCTCTGTTAATAATTGCTGAATTGTCACTTGCTTTAGGTGATTCTCAAGTGCAGCTTGTGCTTCTTTTAGTTCATGCCGAAGTCTCGTGTCCATCGCTTGACCAATCGGGCATGCGATGACGGGCTGATGAAAGTTAAACAATTCTTCATCCTCGCTTACATCCACAGCACGATACACATCTAACAGCGTAATATCGCCGGCCGCTCTTTTTAAATAAGCACCGCCTACTCCGCGGCGAATCTCAATGAGACCCGCCCGTTTGAGCATTGCCATCATTTTTCGAACAATGGCTGGATTTGAATTCACGCTCTCTGCAATAAAATCACTAGTACACTCTTTTGGAACACCTGCAATAAATGACACAATATGAACAGCAATCGGATACCTGCTGCTAATTTGTTTCACAATCTTTCACCACCGTTGTAATCAATATAGTTACAATAAGTGATTTTGTCAATCAATAAACGGATTTTTCTTTCGTTCCCAATCCTCATACGTCATGATATCGTAGTCTTCTCCTGTATCAAGTTCAAGCGGAGCAATGCATTCAAGCAGATTCTCATCTGGGTCAAGAAAATAGATCGCTGCATGAAATTGCGGCGGATTATCGAGAACTAAAGGCTGCTTTTCTTCTGAAAAACCAAACATTGGGTGAATGCTGATGCCTCTTTCGATCAGCCAAGTCTTGATCTGTTCGATACTAGACGTTGTAATTTGAAAGGCAACGTGCCGAGTCGAGGGATGGTATGGAAAATGGTTCATATCTACTTTCCACAGGCCAAGCCAGCTCTTTCCTTTCTCAATCCATAAAAAAGCAACTCGTTCATTTTCATGAGCAAGTGTCAATTCCAATTTTTCATAAAACGCAATAGATGCCTTCAAGTCACTCACAGGTAAATGTGCTTCATATAAACCTTTCATCATCATCAAAATCACTCCTTTTCTACCTTCTATTCTGCAGGAGTTGATGATATTCTGCCTCAGCAAAACGATGTATTTTATCCCTAACATTAGTTTGAGAGACATCGTATGTTTGACCCTTTGCAGATGGGGGAAGGTGTTCAAATAAAATAACAGAAAGGAGCGGTTCATATGCCTTGGACGATGAACGATTATCCAGCTTCATTTCAATCATTAGACAACATCATTCGGAAAAAAGCACTTGAGATTGCCAATAAAATGATTCAGGAAGGCTATGAGGAAAATAAAGCCATTCCAATTGCAATCAGTCAAGCGAAAGAGTGGAAAAAGAATGCCACCGAGAAAGAGATAGAAAATTTCTCATCTCATGGTTCTGTCAAACCTTCTGAAGGCAGCAGCTCTGCGAGACCAGTGCTAATGGATCATGCGCAGCATGTAGTAAAACACGAGAAAGGCTGGGCGGTTCAAACAGAGAAAGCGAAACGAGCAAGCGAGGTCAAAGAAACAAAACAAGAAGCAATTGACCGGGCAAAGGAGATTTCAGCTAATAAAGGAACATCCGTTGTCATTCACCGAAAAGATGGGACGATTCAGGACGTGTTAAAGCCGCAATAAGACCGCTCGTCAGCGGTCTTAGCGTGTAGACAAACCCTCGCATTCGGTGTCAGTCCTGCGTGCCGGTGCTCACGAATGTTAAATTCGCTCCGGTACTCGTTCCTTCCTAGACTACAAAGGTTTTCTATCACGCTGAAGGAAAACAAAAGGCTAAAATAAAGATCATTTTAGTCTTTTGTCAACAATTTAAGACCGCTTGTCAGCGGTCTTATTTTATGCATTCTTTTCTTTTTTCGCTGGAGTTTTTCTTTTCTTAGGCGCTGCTTTTTTCGCTTTGGCTGGTTTTGATCGGTCGATTGATGCCTGTAGTGCGGCCATTAAATCAGTCACATTGGATGCAGGATCTTTTTTACCTGTCGTTTCAGGTTGAACGGTATGTTCTCCAGATATTTTATCGCCAATTAAATTCATCAGCTGTTCTCTGTATTCATCCTGATATGCCGCTGGATCGAATGTCGTGGTCAGCTGCTCGATTAAAAGGAGCGCTGTATCTAACTCTTTCTTGACAATGTTCTCCTCTTGGGGGATATTCGGCACATCTGATACTTGTCTAATTTCGTCAGGGAAATGAATGGTTTCCATCAGCAAAATATGTTCATAGCACCTAACGATTGCTAATTGCTCCTTTGAGCGAATCATAATCTTAGCGACACCAATTTTTCCCGATTCCTCTAAAGCTTTTCTTAATAATGAATAAGCCTTCGCTCCGCCGGTATCCGGTGATAAGAAATAACTTCTTTCATAATAGATAGGATCAATCTCTTCAATCTTTACAAAATCAATGATTTCAACGGCTTTTTCTTCATTTTCTTTTCGAAGTTTTTCTAGCTCTTCATCGTCCAATTCAATAAATTTATTTTTCGCATATTCATACGCCTTCACAATTTGTTCTGGCGCTACCTCTTCACCGCAATTGGCACATACTTTCTTGTAGTTAATGGGCGTGTGACATTCTTTATGCAGCTGTCTTAATTTAATGTCTTTGTTCTCTGTAGCGGTAAACAGCTTGACTGGAATATTAACCAATCCGAAACTAATGCCGCCTTTCCATACTGTATGCATCGCGCTTCCTCCGTTCTTTTCTCCTTACTATGTAATGTTTTCACCATACTTATGTATGTGATTGAAAATTTCATCCCACTCTAAGAACACATGATATAAGGAAGTGACATGCACAATGAAACCTATGCGATTAACACCTGCACATGATATACCTGCCGGTGCAGACTGGGTGTATGAATTAAAATATGATGGCTTTCGGGCTATTCTTGTATGGAAAGAAGACGAGATTCGTTTAGAAAGCAGGACCGGAAAACAGCTAAATGAGCAATTTCCTGAAGTGATGGATCAGTGCGAACAATTAAGAGACGAATTTGCTCCCTTTTTACCACTGACACTTGACGGAGAATTGGTCTTTTTACTAAGTGAAGAGCAAAGTGAGTTTGCGAAGGTTCAACAAAGAGGCCGGCTGAAAAACAAAGAAGCCATCCAAAGACAGGCTGAACGATTTCCATGTCATTTCATTGCGTTTGATCTATTAAGATATAAAGGGAAACCTCTCGTTGATTTACCGTTGACGGAAAGAAAAAATCAGCTGCAACAAGTTTTCCAAGACGCAAAGCTCCCTTCATCAGTTCAGCTGAAGCACCCTTCCCTTCTGCAGGTCATTCATACAGATCCAGACTCTGAATACATGAAAAACTTGATGACGATGTATTTAGCAGAAGGATTAGTAGCGAAAAAAAAGACGAGTAAATGGCATGACAATACTCGTTCAAAAGAATGGCTGAAAATAAAAAACTGGCGGTATGTATCTGTCATTGTAACCCGTTTTGACAAAGAAAATGGCTATTTCCAAGGCTCCATTTATCAAGATTCGGCTCTCATAGAGGTTGTCCAATTCAAGCATGGATTTTCTAAAGAAGAAGAACAAACACTGCGCACGCTATTTCAGACAAAGGGCCAGTTAACAGGAGGATCAACATATGAAATCCCTCCTTCTATCGTTGCCAGCATTGCGTGTATATCCTTTGATGGATCGGCTTTAAGAGAGCCGCGTTTTTCTTCCTTTTTACTAGATGCAGATCCAGCAGCATGTACAATTCAGCAAATGCTCAAACAGCTGTATCCACTCCCTGCTGTTATAGACGTCACTCACCCTGAGAAACCGATTGTCCCGGCCCTTCAACTGAACAAGGCAGATTACTTACTTTATTTAAGACAAGTGGCTCCCTATCTTTTGCCCTTTTTACGTGAAAGGCGTCTTACTTTAATTCGGTATCCGCATGGCAGTGGAGACGAATTCTTTTATCAAAAGTCAACTCCTGATTATGCACCGGATTTTGTTTTGACAGATGAAGTTGATGATATTTCTTACACGGTCTGTAATGATCCTCGTACGCTTCTTTGGCTTGGCAACCAGCTAGCGATGGAATTTCATATCCCTTTTGAAACAAGAGATACGGATCGGCCGACAGAAATCGTCTTTGATCTGGACCCGCCATCTGTAAATGAGTTTCATCTAGCTATCGAAGCTGCTAAACGAATCAAAGTGCTTTTAGACGGACTTTTTCTCACAGCCTTTATTAAAACAAGCGGAGGCAAAGGGCTTCAAGTCTATATTCCTTTAAAGAAAAACGCCTTCACTTACGAAGAAACAAGACAATTCACTGCGTTTATATGCCAATTTTTATGTGAGCAAGCACCGGATCTATTTACTCTGGAACGTCTTAAGAAAAATCGCGGCAATCGCTTGTATTTAGACTACATTCAGCATGATGCTGGAAAAACAATTATCGCTCCATATTCCCCGAGAGGAAATGAGCTTGGACTTGTTGCGACACCGCTTGAATGGGACGAACTCTATCATGATGAGCTTCATCCTACTCTTTTTACGATGCCAGCTGTCATAGAGCGTTTAAAGGAAAAAGGCGATCCGTTCCGCCGCATGAGGCACCTTGTGAATGATGATGCTTTTAGACAAGTCTTACATCAGCTTGCACACATGTGACCTTCTCATCAGATGGACATCCGCGGTCATGAAGCGTTACACTTATTCATTAGAGAGGAAGAAAGGGATGACGATTTTGACCGCACATTCATTTCGTAATACAGCTTTGATTTGCTTATGTCTTTCCGCAGGAATTGTGGATGTAATTGGCTATTTAAGCCTAGGGCATGTGTTTACAGCCAATATGACAGGTAATATTGTGCTGCTTGGCATTGCAGCAGGAAGCTCCTTGCAGCTAACGGCCCTGCATTCCATCATTGCTCTAAGTGGATTCGTTTTAGGGGTTTTACTTGCAGTTGTGGTAGGCGGGAAGCATGAGAAAGCGTTTTGGCCAAAAGCCGTGACACGCATTTTTATCATAGAAGTGATGATTTTGCTTCTATTTGCTCTCATGACCATTTTCCCTTATACACAAGGTGCTTACTTTATGCTGATCATCCTTTTAAGTATGGCCATGGGCATGCAGACAGCAGCCGCTCGTAAATTGAATGTTGCTGGCATTTCCACAACTGTTCTCACGAGTACACTCGCTAATCTATTTGAAGATGCAGCTCAGCGCATATCATACAGGGAAAAAAGAAAAGCTCCTATCCAGCTTGTCAGCTTGATGCGAATAGGCTCTATTGTCTTCTATTGCCTTGGTGCGGCTTTAGCTGCATACACAGATCGTTACGATCCGTTTATCATCATTTGGCTGCCGATCATCATTCTAGGCATCATTGTGATAACAGCTGGATTGAAGCACTTTCACCAATTGAAATAGCCTCTCTTTAGATGGCTATTTCAATTAATGTGATCTTACACTAATAACTCCTCACATAAAATCCAGGAGGGCGCCCCATGATGAACGTAGAACCATATGGATATCCAGAAAATGTCCCGAATCCTCCGTACCCGGGAAAACCGCCTAAGCCAGAGAATACACCAGGGCTCAAATAATATCCGCCAAAGCCGATATGGGAACCAACCGGACCAATATGTGCCCCGCCTCCGCTAAAACCGCCTCCATGAAAACCACCATAAACCCGTGGATACATACAATCACCTGCCTTCAAATCAGACCTTATCTCATCATATGCATGACAAAAGGGGCGGTGCTCCTGCTTTTTCTTTTCCTTCTATGTACATTAGACCAATTTGATAAAATTTGAATGAAAAGTCCTGCAAAAAATTAAATTAAGCAAAGAAAAGTGACCTTTTTAACTTGTTGCTCTGCCCTATGTTTATTTAGAATAATGGAGCAGGTAATAAATTTGCACACCCCCTTTGTTGCGAATTCTTCTTATTAAACGTTCTTGCAGCGTTTAATAAGAAGAGCCTATTAAAACACAAAAAACCCTTGCTGACGATATCAACAAGGGCGAGAGATAAATGGTATTAACCACCAATGATTTTTTCTGCAACTTCGAATGAACCCGCAACGTTTTGCGTCAAAACAGTCGCAGCGACCGCTAAACCGACAACGAATAATACTTTCAATCCTGTTTTCATCTTAAATCAACCCCATTCTTTTCATATGTAAATCCGCTTCTAAACTTTTGTTCAAGTAAAAAACAGACTGCTCATAAAGTGCTTGCTTTTCACAATATTTTGCTGCAAATTGTGATAGCTCTTTTACTTCATGATATTCATTCTTCTCTTCTAACTTTCTTAATTTCTCATCAATTTGCTGAAATCTTTGTGGCGCATGCGTTAAGTAAAGATCATGTACGATGCCTATTTTTAGCTGAAACACTTCATGAGAAGCATCTTTTATTCTGGCATATGCAGCCTCTATATATTGGCTTGCACGCTGCTTTTCACCAATCACACAGAGTTCCCGGCTGATCAGATAAGTAGAATGGAAAAAGAAATCTGAATCATAATACTCTTGATGGGACAGTGCTTTTTCAAGATGGCGTATCGATTCCTTTGGTTTGTTCCAAAATGAATATAAAATGGCCACATTGTGGTGGTGCTGAGCCAGCATAAAATCATCCTGCTCGCTTGTCAAAACCTCTTCTGCCAGACGATAATTCTCAAGCGCCTCTTCATACCGGCCGATCTCTGTTAGATTCGCTGCTATGAGGGAGTATGAAAGGGCCGTTCTTCTTTCATACTGCTTGTGCCGCTTATAGACGTGCAGCGCTCTGCGGATATAGCTTAATGAGAGCATGATATGACTGAGCCGGTAATAAAGCCATGCCACTTTAAAATCGAAATCAGCACGTTCTATCTCACTTGGAATTTTATCTAAGAGCTTTTCAGCACTTTGATACATTTGCAGTGCAACCTCATAATTACCTTGATGCTGCTCATACACACCCTCATAAAAATCGAAATAATAGGCAAGACGGTTAGACAGGTCATCTTCTTTTTTTCCATAATGACCCTCTTTACTTTTCGTTGAAACATTGCCCTTTTGCCCTCTTAAATTGTACATAAGAATGTGATGTCTTTTCTCAAGAAGAGAATAATATATGAGGATATCCGCATCGTCAATTTCCTCTACTGCTTGTTTCGCTTTGGCAAATAACCGTTCTGCCTCATCTGCATGATCTTTTTTGATTTCCATGTTCCAGTCATTTAATAATGATGCCAATTCCGCAACAGGAACTTTGCTCATTCTACACCCCCAATCACCTTCAGCTGCAGCACATGATTTCACTAAATATGGAACTTCTATTAGCAATTGCTAATTCGTCCATTTGACATCATTTTAATATGAATCACTTGAATCTTCAATAACCGTTTCCATTGAAAGTGCGTTTCTTTCTCCTAGTCAATGATATTTGCGAAAAAATTCCGCCTTTTTTTAAAATAAACATCTCGAGATGAAATGAAAAAAGCCCATTGTTAGGGCTTTCTAATCTTATGATGGTTAATACCGCATCATTTCAAAGACTATTTTGTGCGATTCGCCTAAAGATCAGTAAACTAATGATCAGTGCAGCTTTTCATTTATCCAGTTTCTTTATATAATATGATCAATCACTTACACGCCTCAGTAGCTCTAGAAGGGAAGAGCGCCGTAAAACAAATTGTAGCTGGCGGGTCGCAAGGCAAGGGTTTCAGAAGCACCGAAAAGCACACGAGCTGAGACAGGTGAAATTCCTGTCGGTGAAATTCCGTAGGGAAGCGTGTTGCCCCTAGCCTATGCTTACGAAAGGAGTGCGGGTTCGAATCCCGTCTGAGGCTTATGAGGTCGATGGAAATGGAGGATAAACATCATGCATGTGTTTGAAGAATATATCAGCAACATCGGTAACCCCGAGCTGAAGCAGCGCACTCAAGACATCTTACAATGGGTAGAAGACACATTCCCTCAATTAGAGCCAAGAATTGCTTGGAATCAGCCTATGTTCACAGATCACGGTACATTTATTATTGGGTTTAGCGTCGCAAAACATCACATTTCTGTCGCACCAGAAGGAAAAGGAATTGATCAATTTTCAGCTGACATTGTACAAGCTGGGTACGATCATGGAAAAAAGATGTTTCGCATGAAAGAAAGCTTGCCAGTTGATTATCCTCTTCTGAAAAAAATCATTGAATTTAATATCGAAGACAAAGCGGATTGTTCAACGTTTTGGCGAAAATAAACAGTACCCCGATCTCAGCCGTTAACAGATCGGGGTATTTTACTGCTTCATGTTATTTAGTTCTCTTCCCTACCAATTTCTGTTCAAGCCACTCATAACATGACAAGATGGAATTAACACTTTTTTGAAATATCGGCAAATATACAACAGCAGCGGCTGTTAAACACGCTATAGCAGCTCCTGCGAAGACATCAAATGGATAATGAACACCTACCCAAAACCTTGAAAATCCAACAGCACACGCAATGATCAGCCAATAAAAATGGCGTTTATGAAACAGCCAAAAGATCAGGCAAATCGAAAAAATAAAGATGGTATGATCACTCGGAAACGAGTTATTCACTTCCTTTTGAATCAAAAGATTGACGTGGCTCATTTCTGCAAAGGGCTGCTGATTGAAATAAAACACCCCTGCGATTTTCCCGAGTAACTCTGCCAAGATGAAGGTCAGTCCAGCAGAAACGACCATCGCCCTATTGTACCTGCTGCGATTTTGAAACCATACAAACAGACACATGAGTGCTGCCAGCAGCACTGTATATTCAGCTAGTCCAATAAATATCGGATTCAAGGAACCATAATCAATACTGAGCTGATTCACCCACCTAAACAAATCTTCATTAAATCCCCGCATCTCATTTCATCCTTTTTTACTTGATTTATGATAAGGATAATTGAAATGAGATGTCTGCCTCCATCGATCGAACGAACAAACCATGGAATCATATGACAGGTTTGTCACTTTACTGTCACCTGAACATCATGTACTAACTAAAAACTCATCAAAGGCTATTAAATCACAGGAACAAAACTGTTATAATAGAACATAGGTTTGCATTTTATCAAAAAGGGGTTACATCATATGATCAATACGGTGGATGGCAACATTTTAGAGGCAAGCGAAGACATCATCTGTCACCAGGTGAACTGTAAAGGAGTCATGGGCGCTGGATTAGCGAAACAGATCAAAAGCAAATATCCGAATGTGTACAAAAATTATAAACAGTTATGTACAGAACAAGGAGATGACTTGCTAAGCTCCATTCAACTCATCAGAACAAAAGATGGAAAAACAATTGCCAACCTATTTGCCCAAACTGGGTATGGAAGAACAAGAAAGCAAACCGACTACGATGCATTACGCAGCTGCTTTCAACACCTAAAGGATACAGTGACACATTCACCTGAAGAGAAAAACCAAACGTCCATCGCCATTCCATACGGGATTGGCTGCGGCTTGGCAGGCGGCGATTGGACGATTGTTGAAGAGATGATTGAAGAGGTACTGGGTGATTGTGAGGTGACGGTTTATCGGTTTAGATAATGGAAATGAGTTTCTTATGAAAAATATATAACAAATACCCTCCTTAATTCGGAGGGTATTCTGCGTTAGTTATCGTCTTTATTTTTTATATAATTTAATACGGCTTCTTTATCTTCTTCATCTTCAGGGAGATATCCCAAATTTTCATATTCCCAAATAGCCATTCGTTGATAGGTATTGTAATGAGAGTTCAATACATCATCATAATTAAAATCAATGATAAATTGATTCCTATTCTTGATTTTCAGCGTTAAATTTGTCCAAGTTTTTTGCTCGTTAATTTTAAATTCATCTCTGAGTTTCTTAAAAGAATCCTGTAAATTAATTAATAAGTCATCATATATATTTTCACTGACTTCAAATATATCAGGAATATCATGAGAATAAATATATTCTTGTTGTTTGTTTGTATTAAAGAAAAAATAAACTTCACGAGAGTCATCAAGAATTTCCGCATATAGTAAAACATTCTCCCAATTAACAGGTATTATTTCATTTATTGTATTCAAAATTTCTTGATAAACTTCATTCGATGGTTCCATTTCCATTGAATTAACCTCCTGGCTTATTTTCAATCGATACCTTTTTAACTCTCCTAGCTCCAATTTTATACTTAATTTTAAATAAAGATGGTCGCATAGAATCCCCTTCATATCTAATGCTTTCTATGGAAACTGATACTGTCTCAGGTGGATCTTTCCTCAAGGCTGCCAACCATTCCTGCTCCAAACTGATACCATTTCCCACCGCTTCGATTAATTTGTGAATTTATAGGTATCAGATTATCAATATCTCCAGACCCTTTAAAAATAAACGCTATCAGATGCCCTACATCATCATCCAGTAATCGATCTGGCTTTCCTGAATTGGATTGGGCATATTGGTTTCTTTTAACCTCTCCGTATTTTAAATCACTTGCTTCGACTTTGACAATCCGTCCATAGTGATCGTTCGTAAAAGTTGAGAAAAATTTAAAAGGCAGGGAGAAAGGGAAGGTAAAATATTTGGGGATGAAATGGTAATATATGACGATTTTTAAGAAATTCATTAAATAGGGCATACAATCTAAAGGTGTTGTACGTACTAAAAATTTTGTTAAAACATCAGATTGGGATTGCAAAGATTATCTCTATTCAGTAAGTAATAAATAGTTTATTTCGTCACGAGGTATCTCTTCAACAAAAAAACCTTGAAAGGCACTTTGCCAATCAAGGTTTCAATAAATTACATTATATCAATCTCTTTGCCTGTAGTCTTGCTAATCAGAACCTTTAAGGGTTCTCTTATTCATAATTTGTAGTAGCAATAAAATCAAAAGCACCAGTTGAACTAATTTCATTGTTATATTCAAAATTATATATTAAAATTACTGCGTTATATGATTTCTTTAGGTTTATACTTTTCTGGATTTTTGGGATGACAATCTCTTCATACGAACACCCATCTAATAATGATGAAATATCACTACTACTATTCTTATAGACTGCTTTTTCTATTGTATCCTCATCTGTTTCATCCATATCAATATTAAAATCAATGAAAAATTTGGAGGGTACAGACTCGCCATCCTCATCATACTTTAAATCTACATACTCTTCTATAGAGTCACCTTCTTTAATAGTACCTAGCCAAATAGAAACCCATCCTTGTTTTTCCATTATAATATCCTCCTACTTTAATTTAAGACCTTCCGGTAAAGATGAAACCCCACCCTCTAGTCTATAATTAGCCCAATTATTAAGTCGTCTTACAAATGTATCATAGTCGCTAGAAGTATCTATTATTGCTAACAATTCATTATGTGCCTTAGTTGAGCCTAATCCACCATGGACACCGTTTGGATTGACGAATTTAACATCAGATATTGCTGTTCGTAAATCTTTAATCTCTTCCGCACTAATATTCCAATGCTTAAATTGCGGCGCTCTTGAAACTAAGTGCCACTCATGTAAACCTCCAGGTTCTCTAAGCTGACGTTCAATTTTCTTTCTAATTCTTTTATCTTTCCAAAGTTCGTCTAGTTCTTTACTTGTAAGGGAATTGAAAAATTTATTAAAGTTCCCACTTTTTGCAGTTGGTATATCATCGACAGTTAATTTGGTTATTTCATTAGCATTGTCTATACCCTTAGATCCTTTATTAGATGAGGTCAAATGACCTCCATTACCTTCTGAATTGTCTAGTCGCTTCGCCATGGAGAGAAGCTTATTTTTGATATTCTCACCATCAAACACATTATAAGGCAGTTTCCCTCCACCTGCTAGTTGAAACTTTGGTGAATATGGCAATAGATTTGGAATGGTGACGTTATCGATCGATCTTGCTCCTTGTTCAAGCCCTTTCTTCACCGTCGTTTTGGCTGCTGTTGTTCCCGTTTTTGTAATGGCACCTGCCCCTTTAGAACCAAAGACGATTTCTGCTAGAGAGCCAGTGGCATAGGCGAACCAGTGTGATCGAGAATATGCATCACCATCGATGACTTCTTTTTGGAATGAGTCTGAAATCGACTTTCCAATCGCTTTAGATGTTTCAATTGGATGGGAAACAGCCGTTACGACCGATTCAACGGCACCTCCAGGATCTGTCACAAGATCATAGATGCCAACTACTGTATCTTTGGCCACATCATATAGACCAACTGCTGCACCTTTTACAACATCAACGAACCCCTCTGAGGCTTCTTCCTGCGCTTTGATCTGGAGAAGCTGGCTGTAATACATTTTTTGATCATAAGAAAGATTCTCATATCCAATTTCGTCTACAATCTCAAAGTATTTCTCTTCTGATATACACGAAGGATCGTTGAGCTTTTCCTTCAATTCTTTGATTCTTCGTTTCTCTTTTTCTTCTTTTTTCACCTTTAAATATGCTTTCACCTGTGCATCGATTTTATCATGATTCTTGTACACATCTGTCTCATGAAATGCTTTTGCATCGTAATACATTGGCTGCGCATTTTTCCCTTTTCCTGTAGCAGCCATCATTTTTGCATAAAAAATTGAGAGGTGTTTTTCAACCGCTTCTGATTTTGCGTATTCTGTTTTTAGCTCATGATCTATTTTATGTACAGCCTCAATTGCCTCTTTTCTTTTTTTGTTCGCATCATCTAAATGTTCATTGACCTCTTTACTTGAAAATACATTCAGTTCTATGAGATCACTGATGTCATCAAAAATAGTGGAGAGAGCTTCTTTTTGTTCCTTAACCATATCTTTATTATTCTGAATCCCTTGTTTCAGTTGAGCGTCTAAGAAATGCTCATCAATAAATGTACTCCCGCCTAACGATTCATCATCAAGCTTTCCTTTTACCCCATCTAAAAACGCTTTTTGCATATCGATAAAGTCAAGATAAGTGTCCGTGTAAATCGCAAGATCCTCATAAAAGGCTTTAATATTGTCTGCACCTTTTCCAGTAAATTCATCACCTAATCCCGACACACTTTTTAATGCTTTTTTCACATGCTGCATTTCGTCTCGAAGCTCCTGATAGACTTTTGACCTTTGTTCGACAGCTGAAAGTAAAGATGGAGCATCTAATATTTTCATATAAAAAAGACTCCTTTTATGGCGTATTCTTTTACTAGAATACCATAAGGAGTCTGACACTTTAATCCACTTTATCGTTTTTTAACCAATTATCCTCCAGAGCTCCCTCTTGATGCGACGGTTTGGACATCATCATGTTGAGGTTGAATGAAACCATTTGTAAAGAAAAGTGTACCTAATGCTACCACAGCTATTGATAATGGAATAAAAAAAGACTTTTTCATTTAATTCACTCCTTTTCCTACAAATTGACTTGCATGTAAGGCTCTTTTATAATAACTCAATGATTGTTGCAACAAGCCTTTTTCCTCTAAATATTTCGCCACATCAACCAAGATTTCCTCTAAATCAACCCAAACTCTTCTTTCTTCAAGCTCTGCACACAAATTACTGATATTGGCTTGTTGAGTTTCATTTGTTTCATATAATAGTTCTTTTAACAATTTAAATTTAATTTGAAAAATGTGATGGTTCACTTGTTCCGACAAAGAAATGCCTAGATCAACCCATTCAATCACTTCATTGCTTTGATTTGATACTTCTATTCTGGCTAGTTCATATAAACATCTCATTTTTAATAACATTTGTTTCTCAATTTCTTCATAACTCAGTGTGCGTCTAAAAAATGCAGATGCTTTCTCAGCATTCTCTCTTTTGCTTTCCAAAAAACCCATGCTGTAATAGAGATGAATAATTAAATGATTGTCATTGATACTTCGGATCATGTTCTCTGCTTCGTTAAAAAGTTCACTTGCTTTCTCATATTCAAATTGATCGATTAAGTTCAGCGCATGCAGCATTCTACAGTTAATTTGTCTTTTGATATATGATTCATGTGCATTAAATGTGTCACAAGCAATTTGAGCATGATATTTAGATAAGAAAGTCATTTTCAAATCATAAAATAGAACAGCTAGTTTATAATGAAATTCTGCTTTTTCTATTTCATCATCAACATAAGCCAACTTCTTCTCAGCTATTCTGAAATAACTTAGCGCCTTATCATAATCTTGTAAGTAGTCATGATAGATCCCATTATAGAAATAGAAGTAATAGGACATGAGTTTGTTTGTCTTCTCTTCTTTTTCGTCTGGTGCATTCCTCTCAAAGAATGGTTTATCTAGGTTTTTGCTAATATTCTGAAGTTTCAGCTTAAGTCTAAAGCTTAAAAGTTGATAATACAAAAGAACATCTTGATTTTCTTCCATTTGCTCGATTGCCTTGTCTATGTCATCTTGCATTTCAATAGCTGCCGACAAATCCCCTTTTTGTATGGCAAGATTCCAGGTGTTTAACATGTTTCCTACCTCCTGAGAGGCAATTAATTCTGTCATCCCTTTACCCCCTTCTAAGCAAATCCCTTATAATATTTTAACACTAGATTTACAACATATGTAAAGACAAACTGTCCCTAATAGAAATTTTCGGTATCCCGCAAATACATTGAATGAGTGACTTTAGAATCGCTGATTAGAAGTGACAAGCAACTGAACGAATTCTGAGTTCTTTTAGAAGGGCTACGCTAAAAGTGGAATTCACAAAATGTTATTTTAATGCCTATCACAAAAAAATCAACAGGTAATTGCGTAAACAAACAAGCCTTTCGCATGTCGAAGGCCTGTTGCACCGTTTGCCTCTTGTTCCTTCTTGTTTTCCTCCTTCACCTTCAGCTGTTATACCCACGACGTGACGATGATCGACGGTGTTGATCATATAAAGGCTTTGATGTCTTATGCTGCTCACAATATCCTTCGCGCGTTAAATGAGGACATCTAGGCTCATTGCATGGTTTTAATGGCTTTTTCATTAGTCTTCCTCCCAAAAATAAAAAGCACCTATGAGGTACTTTCTAAAAGTTATCGGCAAGCCAATCATTCAACAATGTATAAAGAAAGATCGCCAATATTATCATTAATGGATAGATTAAAACTAATATCTTAACAACCCAATCAATTAAATTGTGTTTCATAATTTTGATCGTGTATTTTTCTTGTGCCTTCCTGTCACTGAGATAATAATCAATGTCTAAGTGATTCTCTTTTTCAAGTAGCAATTTTTCGTACTCTCTATGTAAACCTTTAAGTTCTTCCTCTTCAATTGTATTGAGTTTAGCTTCTCTCCTTTCAATTTTATTTAAAAGTATATCAAGATTCTGATAGTTTAATTCAAAACTACCTGCTCTCTCCTTATAGTTTTTAATATTTAAAAACATCGTGAAAAATGTTAAAGAAAGAGAGAATATCAAAAGAAATTTAGTAGCTGCTAGATTCTCTCCATTGTCCCCCATGTTTAAGAACCATATGGAAAAGATAAGAATTAACAAAGAATAAAAATAAGATACTTTTTCAAAGAATTCATGTCGGTCCCTCAACCTTTTGGAAGCTCTTATTCTTGCTTTACGTGTGAAATTAACTCTTCTTTTCAAATCTAAAAAAACATCCCCAGTAGTTTTAGCTTCTTTTAATTTATCTTCGTTCTCTTCACTTGTATTATTGTTTGTTTTCAAAATACCACTCCATATTCTGTATATTTTGTAGTTAATTGAGTTTCCTCTCACCAAAATTAATATCATTTTTCCTTAATTTAAATTCGTTTTTTTACTACTTTTTCATAGTTCTCTATACATTCTTCCAATAAAACCAAGGTCGCATATAACCTTCCAATGGATTTATGCCGTTTTGAATAAATACAAGTCCAAAAAACCATCAAAACCAAAAAAGGCACAGCAACACTTACTAACACATATTGAATTACAGGTTTAAAATTATATAGAGAGTTAAGCAACTCGTTAAAATCAATCTTTTTAATATCTTTACTGTCTAAATATTTACCAAAGATATTACTCATAAGTGACATAAAACTTGATATCATTGCCATTGATGTCGACATCATAACAGTTAACATAACAAGTATTATTGAAAAAGGCTGACTGTATAAAGTTTGGGTGTCTTTCTCTACTTCTATAGAAGCCTCAATTCTTTTTAACATCATATTTAATTCATCTTTATCATGATCTAAGATAATGTCTTTTTGTAATTTAACATCTTCGTCGAAAGTAGTTTTATATAATATTTTTTTATACTTTTTTTTATAACGACCTTTTAAATATTTTGTAACATCTTTAGATTCTCCGAGTTTCCTAGTCATATATGATCACCTCAGATGATATATCGACCTGTCATGTGAAAATTTTATTATTCGCAAATTTTGTCGAACGAAAAAAGCGACCTCCGCAATTTTGGGCGCATACGCCAGGTCTAAGAACGTCTTTCCTTTCAAGCGTGTATATGATCTTTCCACTCATGCCGATTTCATTATAAACCTGGTAATCGAAAACGGGTTCTTGCTGCGTGTAACGCTTTATAATGATCTGTCTCTCGTTATATGGAAGACGATTGACAGCCTTTTGCACTCTCTCAAGATATGCATTTCGTTTTTGTTCCCACTCAATACGTTTTATGGCCGTACTCTCTGTAGAAGAATGAAAAGTATTCGTCGTAGCTGGCGGCACGATACTAAATCCGGCCGTTATTTTAGATAGCCATATCATCAGGAACTTGAAGAAGTCTTTCATTGCCTCCTTAATTCATATGAATAACAGCTAAAGTCGAAAGTGATCCGAACACAATATAAAAGATAAGCAGCCGATTCCTCATTTACTTCACCCTTGTTATACGATTTACATCATCAATATTCATTTGATGATCAGCCTCTCGTACAACTGCGGCGAATTATTCAATACCCGTATAACAAAGACCATGACGCTCAATGATTTCCGAAAAATTCTTCCACATCATGCTCCCGTATTCCCCAACTGTCAGGATCATCAGCAGGCCCGTACACAGTAATCCAATTCCTCGCATCTTTCGGATCAGGTTCTTCCGTTTTGGTACGTGTAAAATGACAAAGTTCATGATCGACCAGGGCGGCAAGCTGTTTCTTGTTCATTGCCTTCCAGGCTTCCTTATTTACAAATACGAATAGCATGTAATCGGTCATATGGCGTTCAAAGGCCGTGCATTTTTTCGCTTTCCCCGCTCATTTGCTGCTGCCTTCTCGAATATAAAAACCAATATGTCCTATCGCATCTTTTAAATGTGGGAGGTGTTCATCAATTAAACTTTTAGCCAGCTCCAGCACCTCGTGTGATTCTTCAAAACCTACAAACGCCATTTTTATTTTCCCCTTTCAATCAATTGTTTTTTGAATATTTCGTCTAATTATTTTATGTTTCGTGTTCAAAGTCCTAAAAACAGGACAATAAGTTATACCCATCACCTTATACACAAATCAGAAATACGATGAACTGTAAATTAATTTCCAAGGAGATGTTTTAAAATGTATTCAATGTATCCAATGTATTATCATGTTCCGTCACCTTATATTCACAATGATTACGCACCGAATAATCAAAGATCGGAACTAAGAAAATATCAACCAAGTATCGGACAAATTATTACTGTCCCACCAACATCGAAAGTCTTTAAAAATGGTACTAGAGTATTTATTCATGATGTAAAGTTTCAATATGACAACGAAAGTAACGAATGGATAGAGTTCATCTATGTGGTATATCCAAGAGTATCTAGTAATGGTTCATGTGTTATAGAGGCTAGATGGATATCAATTTACGATTTCGATGGTGTAGCTATCTATTCTCACCAGAGATAAAAATACGTGATTAGAAACCAGACAGCAAAACTCATTTTGTATATTAATAAGAGTGAAATTTTACAACTTCTCTGCTGTCTGGGCTTTGCTATACTAATCCACCTTTTAATAATTCCCGTGCCATATAATGAAAATGATGATAGATATAGTTTCCGGTCGCACTTGGATTAATAAAAACAGTTGAAAAATTGTAACGCACTTCAAATGTTTTCAAGCTATCGAGCAGCGATTTAGGTTCATATTTTGAACGATATTTTCCGTTGAGTATCTTTTGATACCCTTCCAGGTCTTCCACAAGAAGAGTGAAAGGGTTTTTTGATGCACGAATCAATTCATTTTCAAACCTGGAACGATCCTTAATGGATTGAACAAGCTCGTCAACTCCATTTTTCCTTTCGATAGCAGCGTTTAAATACATATCTCTATTGATCCCGTATGCCTCATTTTTGGGAATCATTGCGGAATAGTCACCCGTCTTCATCCCTTTGAATTTGATTGATACATTCTTTTTGCGGAGATAGTCAAGAACATGTTGATTCTTCTGTTCTCTCGTATCCACAATAATGATCATACTGCCTAAAATTTCTTTTAACTCTGTATCTGAATAGTTGTAATGAATAATAGTCATGATTTATTCCCCTTAAAATAAAACATGGCCCTTTCGTAAATTTCTAAAGATAGCTTGTCCGTTTTTTACTTTCAAAATTTGAAACGGAAGTGTCAAGGACCCTCCATCCGTTCTCCCAAAATAAAACGAGCAATCTCGAGACTTTTATCGCCGCATCCCTTTCATGTTGAACCAGCCATCTATTTTTGTATTGAAGTCTTGAGCAATGCCTTGTAATAATTAATGATTTTATCTATTGTCTGTTTATTCACGATCTTACGTATAATTAATTGTGGAGTTAAATTCATAACTTTTAATTTTTTTGATCATATTTTGGTCAAGGACCAAAAATATTGTTCCGTTCATTTTTTGACCAAAATAAAAACCCCCTGAAACCATTGGCTCCAAGGGGTTTTCTTTATTAATACTGAGACATATACTGATCGCGTTCCCATGGGTGTACTTGGGTGCGGAACATATCCCATTCGATTTCTTTTGATTCGATGAAGTGCTCGAATAGGTGATCGCCTAGTGCGTTGATCATGACTTCGTTTGATTTTAGCAGCTCGAGTGCTTCTGCAAGTGTTGCAGGTAGGTCAGCGATGCCGTTTTCAAGGCGCTCTTCTTTGTCCATGACATAGATGTTTCTGTCGATTGGTGCTGGTGCTTCTAGTTTGTTTTTGATTCCGTCTAGACCTGCTGCAAGTAATACGCTTAGTGCAAGGTATGGGTTTGCAGATGGGTCTACGCTGCGCACTTCTACACGTGTGCTGATGCCGCGTGATGCCGGGATACGGATCAATGGGCTGCGGTTTTGTGCACTCCATGCTACATAGCAAGGTGCTTCATAGCCAGGTACAAGACGCTTGTATGAGTTAACCGTTGGGTTTGTGACTGCTGTAAAGCTTGTTGCGTGCTTGACGATACCTGCGATAAAGTGTCTAGCAGTCTCGCTTAATTGTAAATCTGCTTTTTCATCAAAGAATGCGTTTTTACCATTTTTGAATAATGATAGGTTACAGTGCATACCAGATCCGTTTACACCGAACAATGGTTTTGGCATGAATGTCGCATGAAGACCGTGTTTTCTCGCAATGGTTTTGACAACGAGTTTGAATGTTTGAATGTCATCACAAGAACGGATTGCGCCTGCATATTTGAAATCAATTTCGTGCTGTCCTGGTGCTACTTCGTGGTGAGATGCTTCAATTTCAAAGCCCATTTCTTCAAGTTCTAGCACGATATCACGGCGGCAGTTTTCACCTAGATCTGTTGGTGCAAGGTCGAAGTATCCACCTTTATCGTTTAGTTCAAGCGTTGGCTCGCCTTTTTCATCTAATTTAAATAAGAAGAATTCTGGCTCAGGTCCAAGGTTGAAATCACTAAATCCTAGTTCTTCCATTTCCTTTAAGATACGCTTTAAGTTGTTACGCGGGTCTCCATCAAATGGTGTCCCGTCTGGCTTATAAATGTCACAAATAAAGCGTGCAACTTTACCTTTTTCTGCTGTCCAAGGGAAAATAACAAATGTGTTCAGATCTGGGTATAGGTACATGTCTGATTCTTCGATACGTACGAATCCTTCAATAGATGAACCGTCAAACATACATTTGTTATCGAGAGCTTTTTCTAACTGGCTCACAGGAATCTCAACATTTTTAATTGTTCCGAGAATGTCTGTAAATTGCAGACGGATGTACTTTACGTTTTCCTCATTTACTAATTTTACGATATCTTCTCTTGTGTACTTTGCCATTTCGTAAAACTCCTCCCCTACAAAAGGTAAAATGTGTATAGCAATGCTTTTGCTAATTGGTTAACGGAAGAACCTTGACATATCCCCCTGCCTAAAGGTCGTTCCTTGTTGGAAACGTCCAGCCTGAATGAGTTCCTTCTTCAGTAGCTTCCTGAGTTCATCATCTGACAAGTTGTGCTTAGCTGTGGTTTTTTCCTCTGTCTTTTTATCAGACGATGGATTTTCTGCCTCAGCTTTGGCAAAAAGCTTTTTGATTCCTGCCATGTTTACACCTTGTTCGATGAGGTTTTTAATTTCTAGTAATTTATCAACATCATGAAAAGAAAATAATCGGCGGTTTCCATCACTTCTTGCTGGAAATACTAAACCATTTTCCTCATAATAGCGAATTTGTCTTGCAGATAATTCTGTTAGCTGCATGACAATCCCAATTGGGAATAAAGGCATTGAGCGGCGAATGTTATCACTCATCTCAACTGTCTCCTCCTCTTTGCTTAAATTTATTATATGTCATGTTATATTATGTGTCAACAATATGTCAGGAATATTAACATGGTTTTTTATTGAGCAGGCACTTCAATAAAACCTTGATCCAATAAGGCATCGACAGCACTGCAAATCGCATTTTTCACATGGGCATACGTGAGACCGCCTTGCACGTAGGCAGTATAAGGCGGTCTGATCGGACCATCGGCTGATAATTCGATACTGGCTCCTTGTACAAATGTGCCCGCTGCCATAATGACATCATCCTCGTAGCCCGGCATATAGCTTGCATGTGGAGTGACGTGACTGTTAATCGGAGATGCATACTGGATTGCCTGACAGAACGCAATCATTTTTTTAGGATCTCCAAATTCGACAGATTGAATTAAATCCGTTCTTTTCGCATTCCATGCTGGGTTTGTTAGGAATCCGAGCTTCTCAAGAAAGCGAGCCGTAAATACTGCGCCTTTTAAGCTTTGAGCCACAACATGCGGCGCCAAGAAAAAGCCTTGATACATTTCCTGGAGCGCATACAGCGATGCACCCGCTTCACTGCCGATGCCCGGAGATGTCATTCGATAAGAGCAAGCTTCGACCCATTTTTCTTTTCCAACGATGTAGCCGCCTGTTTTGGCAAGGCCTCCGCCTGGGTTTTTAATAAGTGAACCGGCCATGAGATCAGCTCCGACATGACACGGCTCTTGTAATTCAGTAAATTCACCATAACAGTTGTCTACAAACACAATGATTTCTTCATTTATCTCTTTCACAAATGAAATCATTTGCTCAATTTCTTCTATAGTAAAGGATGGCCTCGACGCATAGCCTTTTGAACGTTGAATGCCGATCACTTTTGTTTTAGAAGAAATCGACTCTTTTACTTTGTCGTAATCGACTGATCCATCTTGAAGCAAATCAATGGCTTTGTAGTCAATCTGGAAGTCTTTTAATGAGCCTGTCCCTTCTTTCCCGCGAATCCCGACAATTTCTTCTAACGTGTCGTATGGTTTTCCCGTCATGTAGATCAATTCATCGCCAGGTCTCAGCACACCAAATAAAGCAATGGAAATCGCGTGTGTGCCGGAAATGATCTGCGGACGGACAAGGCCGCTTTCTCCTCCGAAGACATCCGCATAAATCTTTTCTAACGTGTCTCTCCCCATATCATCGTAGCCATATCCAGTTGTTGGATTAAAGTGAGAGTCACTGACTTTGTGCTTTCGATAGCTTTCAAGCACCCGCCACTCATTTTGTTCGCTCGTTTGATCAATTTGCTGATGTACGTGTAAAATCTCTTGTTCTGTTTCTGCTGCTGCTTTTTCTAAAATACTGCCGTGTTTTAATGTGTGAAACATCTTGATTTAATTCCTTTCCAACATATACTTCTTGATTTGACCTAAAATGGTCTGATCCTCACCACTAAATCCGGTGATGTCGTAAATTTCTGCTTCTTTTTGAAATTCTAGTGATTCCACAAGCGTTTCTGATTTTAATGCGGAGATGAGCTTCCCTTCATACGCTGGAATCTTCACATAATATGGCTTTAAAAAAGGCTTTTTTCAGCTCAGCCATAATATCCGCTTTTAACCTTTTTACATCTTCTTTGCGTCTAGCACTGATTAATATGTGGCGATGCTTTGAAGATGGGATGAAATCTGGTCTAATTTGATCTTCCTTGTTATAAACAGTCAGCATTGGAATACGGTCCGCTTCTAATTCTTCTAAAAGCTCATGAACCGTTCGTTCGTGCCCTTCATAATCCTCATTAGAAGAGTCGATGACATGAAGCAAATAATCGGCTTCCTTCACTTCTTCAAGGGTTGAACGAAATGCGGCGATCAGTGTTGTCGGAAGGTCTTGGATAAAGCCAACCGTATCCGAAATGAGCACACTGTAGCCAGATTCTAATGTCATCTTACGTGTCATTGGGTCAAGTGTCGCAAACAGCAGATCCTCTTCATGACTATCTGCTTCTGTTAATTGATTAAACAAAGTTGATTTTCCAGCATTCGTATACCCGACAATCGCAATTTGGAACACACCATTTTTCTTTCGGCGTTCCCGGTATCTTGTTCGATGTTCTTTGACTGCAGATAACTGCCCGTTAATTTCGTGAATGCGGTTTCGAATATGGCGTCTGTCTGTTTCAAGTTTTGTTTCACCTGGACCTCTTGCGCCAATTCCGCCTCCCTGTCTTGAGAGGCTAATCCCTTGTCCACTTAGTCTCGGCAGGGCATACTGAAGCTGGGCAAGCTCTATTTGCAGCTTCCCCTCTCTTGTACGGGCTCTTTTTGCAAAGATATCTAAAATCAATTGCGTACGATCAATAATTTTTACATCTAAAGCAGTCGCCAAAGCTTTTAGCTGGCTTGGAGAAAGCTCGTCGTTAAAAATAATGACATCACATTCGAGTTCCTCGCAAAGCACCTCAAGTTCTTCTACTTTCCCTTTACCGATATACGTTGCGCTGTCTTGTCTATTTCTCTTCTGCGTCATCACGCTGACAGCTTCACCGCCAGCCGTTTTGGTTAAGGAAGCTAATTCTTCCATTGAGTATTGAAAGCGTTCATCCGTTACATGCGGCAATTGACAGCCGACAAGGATCGCTTTTTCAGTCATTTCATGTTCATTCAACGTCAGTTGTTTCCTTTCTGTACTTAAGTTTTCAGTAGTACCATCATACCAAACAGATCACACGTATACCACTATTCGGATGGTTTATTTTAGTGACTCTTTATAAAAAGGATACGCCATTTCAAGAAGGCGTATCCTCTTTCATTTGAAGATCGTGACTTTTAATGGTCAGCAAATCTTTTTTATCATAATGATCCACAAGAAGCAGTCTCATCGCCTGGGTTCGTATGGCCTTTTCAATGGTGTTTCGCACAAACCGGCCATTGCTGAATTTTGCCGGGCTCGTGGTACTTTTAATGTGCATTAAATAATCCCGCAGCTTCCATTCAGCTTCTTGTGTAAATACATATTCTCTGTCCGCCATCATTCGTTTTGCAATATCCATGAGCTGATCGACTGTATAATCAGGAAAGCTGATGTTGATTGGAAATCTTGATTGCAGACCGGGGTTTAAAGAAAGAAAATGATCCATTTCCTTGGAGTAGCCAGCAAGAATCAGAATGAATTCGTGCTGTTTGTCCTCCATATGTTTTACAAGGGTATCAATCGCCTCTTTTCCAAAATCCTTTTCTCCTCCGCGTGCAAGAGAATAGGCTTCGTCAATGAACAAAATACCGCCTAGTGATTTTTTAATTAAATCCCTTGTTTTTTGCGCTGTATGACCAATATACTCTCCAACAAGATCACCGCGTTCTGCTTCAATTAAATGACCTTTTGAGAGCACATTCATTTCAAAGAAAAGCTTCCCGACAAGTCTTGCAACTGTGGTTTTCCCTGTTCCAGGATTCCCTTTGAACATCATATGGAGCGCTTGTTTTCCTACCTTTAACCCTTGTTCCTGCCGTTTTTGATTAACAAAAATCCAGGCATAAATCTCTTTTATGTTTCGTTTCATTTCATCCATACCGACAAGGCTGTTCATTTCACGCTCTATTTCCCGTAAGATGCTGTGTTTTGCCTCATTTTTCTGCAAGGCTTCTAGGTATTCTGCCTCTGAGTCTGCATCAACCAATACTTGCTTTTGTCCGTTAAGTATAATATTGATTTGGCCGTTGTTTTTATATGTGACAGCTCGCTCCAACGTATTCACCTCTCGCTCTTCTCTCTTTATTCTATTCGGGTGGAGCTGTAATCGTGACAATCGCCCGCTTAAGCCCAAGTTTGCTGTCAAAATGACCCGAGATACCGAATATTGTAGGGATTTGTGCGGTTTCCCAGGAAATGATGTGCTATTTCCATTGTATTCATCCCGTTTGGGCGGACAAACCAACAATTTGTTTTTTCTTAGAAAAATGTAGCTTTTTGATCACAAATGATGCAGAAAAGAGTCTCAATGATTTCCGCATTTTGTACAGGCAATTCTTCTATTTTCTCATAAAATAAAGACGAGGTGATGAATAGATGGTGAAAATTTTTATTGATCCTGGCCACGGAGGAACAGATTCTGGAGCTAGTGCTAATGGACTTTTGGAGAAAAATATAACACTTCAAATCGCGCTTTTACTGAGAGACATTTTGATTAGTGAATATGATGGGGTTTCTGTCCGCTTAAGTCGTTCAACTGACCAATCCGTCACTTTGTCCCAGCGTACGAATGCAGCAAACAGCTGGGGAGCTAACTATTTCGTATCTATTCATATTAATGCTGGCGGGGGCACAGGGTTTGAAAGCTATGTGTATCCTGGCGTTTCAGCACCGACCACCACGTATCGCAACGCCCTTCATGATGAAATTGTCCGCTCAGTTGATTTTGCTAACCGCGGCAAGAAAACTGCGAACTTCCACGTTCTTCGAGAAACTTCTATGCCCGCTATTTTAACAGAGAATGGTTTCATTGATACGACAGCTGATGCTAATAAGCTCCGCAACGCAACCTTCCTTCAAGGCATCGCTCGCGCTCATGCGACTGGTCTAGAAGAAGCCTTTCAATTGAAAAAAAAAGCAAGTAATCTTTATAAAGTGCAGGCAGGAGCTTTCAAAGTGAAAGCCAATGCAGATGAATTAGCAGCCACACTTAAATCCAAAGGCTTTGACGCATTTGTTGTATTAGACGGAGGTATGTTCCGAGTACAGGCCGGGGCTTTCCGTACAAAGCAAAATGCAGATGACCTCGTCGCAAGATTGAAGCAGGCCGGTCATGACGCATTCGTTTTCCAATAATCCGAAGCTGTTGTAACGAAACAAACCGGCTCAAGTCTTCTGCTGAGCCGGTTTGTTGTGTATTTATTTACGCTAAGATGTTGACGACAAATTGAGACCATGTTTCAAGACGATCGAAGTATTCAGGCTTTTTCAAATCGGCTGTTTTCATCCATTTTCCTGAGATTTGATCTGTTTCTTTTACTTCTACATGAGCACCTGGAGATAGTTCAAGCGCTGATAACAGTCCAATGTGCACACGGCCGACACTGTTGTCATCGTCATTGATTAATCCAAGGGTTTTCATTTCAAGTTTGTCTTCTTCTTGAATTGAAAGTTCTTCGTCCAGCTCACGATCCGTATTTTCTTTTAGAATCTCAGCAAAGTTTTTCCCTTCAACGAAATTCATATGCCCCCCAAAGCCAAGAGATAACTTATGATGTAAGCGAGTCTCTCCTCCGCCTTGAAGTCTTTCGTATACATATACTTCGTCCTCACGCTTAATCACAACATAAGGAATCGGCTGCTTGAAGTCAGGATTTTCTTCTGCATCGCCTCTTCGCATCTGCTCGAAGTGCTCTTCGATTTCTTTCATAATGGTGCTGATTGTTTTCTCTTCACTGTTCACACCATTAAACGCAAGTGTTTCATTTTGGAACACGCGCGTACGCGGTGCAACTAAAATGATTTCGTCCATTTTTCCCATGTTCGGTAACCTCCAGTATGTAACACATTGTTAGAAATGGCAAAAAGCCAAAACGAGTGATGCGTTTTGACTTTTACGCCTTACTTATGATTCATCTCCAAAGAAGAAGTCGTCATCTTTTAACGGCTCAACGGTTGCTTTTTTGTAGCCGTTCCCTTTCATTGAGAAGAAGTCATGCGACTTTGTTTTTGTATTGAGTCCGTTCAATACAATAGGGTTAATCTCTTCTTCTTCAAAATAAGGGGCAAATCCAAGGTTCATTAACGCTTTATTGGCATTGTAACGAATGAACTTTTTCACATCATGCGATAAATTGACTTGGTCATAAATATCTTCAGTGTAATGAAGTTCATTTTCATAAAGCTCGTTCAAGAGGTCAATTGAGAAATCATACAGCTCTTTTTGCACATCAGGTGTTTGTTTGTTGTAAATTTCTTGTGCTAATAATCCAACGTACACACCATGAATCGCTTCATCACGCAAAATTAAGTTGATGATTTCACCGCTTTGCATGAGCTTTCCTTGCCCATAGAAATATAGCGGGTAGTAAAAACCACTATAAAATAGGAAGCTTTCTAAATAAACAGAAGCCACCATTGCTTTAAAGAGAGAAATAGGATCGTCCTTTTGAATCGAACGGTATAAACTGACAATCATATCTGCTTTCTTTTGCAGGAATTTATTCTTTTTGACCCATTCAAACACTTCACTGATCGTTTCAGTTGGTGCGAGTGTCATGAAGATATTGGAGTATGATTTCGCATGTACCGCATTTTCCATCATTGCCATAAAGTTGAGTACAGCTTTACGCTGATGGCCGTCCACATGTTCAGCCACAATCGGCATCCCTGTATTTCCTTGTTCTGTATCAAGTAAAGTCAATCCAGCAAGTACCTTCATGTACGTATCTCGCTCTTTTTCACCTAAATATTTCCATGTTAAGAGATCTCCGTTTAAGGAAATCTCTTCTGGAAGCCAGAACTGCTTCACATTTTGGTTGTAAAACATTTGTGTAAAATCGTCTTCATGTTTTGACCAGTTGGCTGCATCATAAATTTTTGTCACGTTAAACTCTCCTTTAATCAAACAACACAAGAAAGACAGCCTTCCTGCCCTGTATCCTTCGTTCTTGCATAATAAAGTGTCTTAATGCCTTTATGGTGTGCATAAAGATCGATGCGGTTTAAATCACGCGTTGTCATCGTATCTTTCAGGAATAGTGTAAAGCTGATTCCTTGATCGACGTGCTGCTGAATTGTTGCGATCATATCGACCACTTTAAACATGTCCATATCGTACGCTTCTTTATAGAAAAACCAGTTTTGCGCTGAAAGACCTGGCATTGGGTAATAGGTTTTGCTGTTGCCGTATGTTCTTTCTTCGATACGTTCCATAATTGGCATCACAGAGGCTGTTGCCGATTGAACATAAGAAATGGAACCTGTTGGTGCAATACATAAACGATAGCTGTGATACATGCCATTTTCCGCTACAAATTCTTTGAGTGCTGCCCAGTCTTCTTTTGTTGGAATGTGCATGCCTTCAAATAGTGCTGCTGCTTTTTCTGTTTTTGGTGTGAAATCAGTTTCCACGTATTTATTGAAGTACTCACCAGTTGCATAGCCAGAGCCTTCATAACGATGGAATGTTTCTCCTTTTTCTTTCGCAAGCTCACTTGAGCGTTTAATTGAATAATAGTTCACCATCATAAAGAACGTATTTGCGAAATCTCTTGCTTCTTCACTTTCATAGGCAATTTGGTTTTGAGCTAAATACCCATGAAGGTTCATCGCACCAAGTCCGATTGACTTCATCGCTTTGTTGGCTTTTCGAACAGCCGGTGCATTGCGAATGTCTGTTGTTTCAGACACAAGCGTTAGTGAGTCTGTTGCAAGCTTAACCGTTTTTTCGATCGATTTGTTTTTCATGACATTCATGATATTTAATGAACCAAGGTTGCAAGAAATATCAAGACCGATTTCATCTTCTTGATCATAGTCCGTGTAAGAAGAAACCTCTGACGCCTGAAGCACTTCTGAGCAAAGGTTTGAGAATTTCACTCGTGAAATATGGTTCAAAGCATGCTCTCTGTTTACATTATCTTGGAACATGATATATGGATAGCCTGATTCTGAGCGTAGAACAGCCAATTTTTCAAGAAGCTTTCTCGGATTGACTTTTTCTTTTTTAACTTTCGGGTTTTCTACAAGCTCGTCATACATTTCTTCCATGTCCATCTCATCAAGATGCTGTCCATATTCTTTATAGACTGTGTGCGGATAGAAAGTGTAAGCTGTTTTATCTTCTCTAGCAAGCTCGATAAATTTATCCGGAATGACGACTCCAATGGACAGAGTTTTCACGCGAACATCTTCATCTGCAGAGATTTTTTTCGTATCTAAGAAATCATTGATATCTCTGTGGAAAATATTCAGGTAGGCACTGCCTGATCCTTGTCTTTGCCCCATTTGATCTGCATATCTGAATGCATTATCAAGAAGCTTCATCACGCCGACGACACCTTTTGTCGCGTTTTCTACATCTTTGATTGCTTCGCCTTTTGCACGAAGTTTTGACAGGTTCAAACTGACGCCGCCGCCTAGTTTTGACAGCTGCATGGAAATATCAATCGCTCTTGAAATATCGTTTAGTGAGTCATTTACTTCAAGCAAGAAGCAGCTCACAAGCTCACCGCGTCTTTTACGTCCAGCGTTCAAGAAGGTTGGTGTACTTGGCTGGTACTCTTGATTGATCATCAATTCTACAAACTCAAGTGCTTTTTCTTTATCCCCACCCGCAAAGAAAAGTGCTACAACTGAAATGCGGTCTTCATAGCGTTCAAGGATTTTCTTTTTATCATTTGTTTTCAGTGCATAGTCATTGTAAAACTTAAATGCACTCATAAATGATGGGAATCTAAATTTTTTGGCATATGCAGCTTCAAAGACTTCTTTAATATCTGCCATGCTGTATTGTCTTAAAAATTCTTCCTCATAGTAGTCGTTTTCTATTAAGTAATCAATCTTCTCTTCTAGATTGTGAAAAAAGACCGTGTTTTGATTAATGTAATCTACGAAATAACTATGTACAGCTTCTTTGTCCTTATCGAACTGAAACTTTCCTTCTTTTTGAATCATAATTTCGTTATTTAATTGTATCCACTTTGGAACCTGATTTTGTGACAATTCTTTCTACCTCCTGTGTAAACAATTCAACATCCCTTTTTGTTCCGCTTAGTTCAAAGGTGTGCAAAATAGGAACTTGATATTGTTTAGAAATCGTATCGGCGCTTTTTGCAAAATTATCTCCCCACACTTTGTTGCCACTCACCGCAACACCTAGTAAAAGGTGAGCATTTTTTTCTAAAAAAGACTGAGTGGTACTAGGGACTTGTCCAAATCCTGTCGTAAAGGTGACGAGAATAAACGGCGTATCCAAAAACTCTTCTCCAGTCAATTTTCGTTTGTCTGTAAAAGGGGTCTTGTCCAAAAAGCGTTGAACATTTCCTGTTTTTGAATCAAATACGATTTGAATCAATTCCATCACGACCTAGTTTTTAGTATTGTTGATCATTTCGCTATTCACTATATATAGTATACTATGTTTTTTCAAAACACAACATATAGATGTTCAAAACGAAAAAAATCAACCAACCCGGCCGAACCTTCATAGCCGAACTCGTACGTTCAAATAAATAGAGCAGAACAGGATCTAAAAATAGACTGCTCTACTCCCTATTCAACTGAAACCGAAATCTATCATAACACGAAAAAAAATCGCTTAGTAGACTAGACTTTTTGTTTTATTTTTTGTAGGCATCGCACTGTAAATCTTCTGACACTTCTGTAATTTCCACTTCAACACCTAATTCTTTTAGCACCGCTTCAAGCGCAGAGACGATTGAAGCTTCTCTCACTAATTCTTTCCCATTTACAGAAACACTTGTTCCATATTCGAAACAGGAATCGTCTTCACAAGTTTGTTCCCAATGATTAATTTTAATTTTATGTGTCATGAACTCATCCTTTTCTGTCTAGATGTCTGATGCATGATTATAGTGTAGCGGCTTCACATTCATTTGTAAATTTACGTGCTTACTCTTCATCATCAAGACCATCATCATATTCTTCGTCATCCCATTCATCTATGTATTTCGTTGTAACGAGAGTCAGTTCTCCCTCTTTTTCATCAAATCGGTACACATGTACTTGATCATCTTTCACAACAGCAAAGTGATTATTTTTTAGTGCAGCAGATGATGGTAAAACTCCATCTGCATTTTCATGAGAATGGTTATTCCAACTTTCTTGTCTCGTTTCAATGTTTGAGATAGCACACGATCCAAACAAGACTACAATTCCAATCAAAAGGAGGATCACTCTAATCCTTCTTAATTCAAGCTCTGCATTTTCCATATGAATCCCCTCACCCTTCTAATATCCAATAAGGAATTATACGGAAAATTGGCAGAAAAGTTTCATTGCATACAAAATAGCCCCTCTGCACTGACAAAAAACGTAGCGGGTTCGGCCGGTTTATTCGCAGAGGCATGGGGCTATTCAATACAACCTATCCTATTCTAATTCCAGATTTACATTCTTTTGAGGTGCAAATGTAGAAATGGCGTGTTTATAAATAAGCTGCTGCTTTCCTTCTGTTTCAAGCAGCACCGTGAAATTGTCAAATCCCTTCACTTGACCGCGAAGCTGAAAGCCATTCAGTAAGAATACTGTGACAAATGTATTGTCTTTGCGGATCTGATTCAAAAACTGCTCCTGAATATTAATCGGTTTCATGTTTCGTCCTCCTTGATTCTGATAACTACAGTTTCGCTTTAAGTCCAAGCTTTCCTGCTATATATGCGAAAATTTCCTCTTTTTTGTCTGAAAAGTGGCAAGGCGGTGTCATATCAAACCAAGTGACCGCCATTTTATTACGGAACCACGTGAACTGACGCTTCGCATATCTACGGGAATTTTGCTTTAATTGCTGGATGGCTTCATCAAGTGAGCAGTCACCTTGAAAATAGGCATACAGCTCTTTATAACCAATGGCTTGAACAGACTGACAATCCTTCAAGCCTGATTGATAAAGTGCTCTCACTTCTTCAATTAAGCCCTCATCTATCATCATATCAATTCTTTGATGAATGCGCTCGTACAAAAGCTCTCGATCCATTTTCAGCCCAATGAAGGCTGTATCATAAAGAGGAACTTCTTGATGCCCGTTTTGCATTTCCGACATTTTCTGACCTGTTGTATGGATCACTTCCAGCGCCCGAATCACGCGGCGGACGTTATTCGGATGAATAGCATTTGCCGCATCAGGATCTACAGCCTTTAGCTTTTCGTGCAGCAAAATCGCGCCGTGCTGCTGTTCAAACAGCGCCATTTCTTCTCTAAAAACAGGATCACTTTTCTCATCCGTAAATGTGTAATCATATAAAACAGATTGGATATAGAGGCCTGTTCCGCCGACAATCATTGGCGTTTTCCCTCTAGCGGCAATCTCTTTGATTTTCGAACGAACCAGCTGCTGAAATTCAGCTGTCGAAAAAGATTCGTCCGGCTGTTTAATATCAATTAAATGGTGCGGGATGCCATTCATTTCTTCGGGAGTGATTTTAGCTGTTCCGATATCCATCCCTTTATAAATCTGCATAGAATCCCCGCTGATAATCTCTCCATTAAATGCTTTGGCTATATCAATGCTCAATTTGGTTTTGCCGACAGCCGTCGGCCCTACTAATACGATTACTGGCTGCTTCGCTTTATTCATAACATCACTCTCTTTTACAAAACTGCCTACAGTATAGCATAACTTTTCTTACTCTCCTATATCCTGGCCATCACCAGCCAAGCGGTTCATTTCCGACCACTTCATATGTTTTTCCTTTTAAACGATGCTTATGTGTTGGCTGATTCTCATCTGGACTATAGACGACACCTCCATATGGGATGGGAACAGAATCGAGGTAGGCAGGATAGGTGACTTCCTCAATCTCATGATAATGTGTTCCATCCACTCTAGGAATCGCAGGCCCTGTGATACCGTAATACCTGTGGAAATGCCCTCTTTCAAAGGAGGTGATCCCGCGATAAAAATGAGTATGCCGGTCGGTACTGCTTCCATTCACAGGCTGAGAAATACCTTCTATTAAATGATAATGCCCCTCTGTTACATCCGTACGTGCTTTATATGCATGAGCATGCGGCGGACACTTTGCCCAATCAGATGGATACAGGCCCATTTCTAACATTCCTCCTTATATTAGGCGTTCACCCAAACATATGTAGGCAACTGGAATACACTGATGTCAGTTACAGTGATTTTATGAGAAAGGAGCCTTTTATTATGAATTATTTTGACGCACCTCCGTTTATTCAAGAAGACATGAGAAGACCTTTTGGTTTCGGATTTGGACGTCCTGGTTTTGGGTTTGGGAGACCCGGATTTGGATTTGGACGCCCTGGTTTTGGGTTTGGGAGACCTGGATTCTTTGGACCTCCATTTTTAGGTGGTTTTGCTGGAGGCTTGCTTGCTGGATCTCTTCTTGCGCCAGGATATGGTTATGGATACCCTTACCCGCCTCCTTACCCGCCGTACGGACCATACCCTTGGTATTAAATATGACGTTTAAGTGAAAACATCCGTTCATAAAATGAATCGATTGACACACTCTTTTTTCATGGGTTAACATTTACTTTACCGACTGTTCAGTAAAGTAGGTGTTTTTTTTATGTCTAAAACCAAAAAAGAGCAAATTTTTGATGCAGCTGCCAGCACGATTTTAAAAGAAGGGTTAAGCTAGCTCACCCTTCATCAGATGGCAGAGCATGCTGGTTTTCAGAAATATTTCAGCTTGAACCGCTGAAAAGAGAGGATAAAAACCCTTTTACTTCATCGGATTTTACACCTATTAGAGGAGGGATGATGATGATCCTCGGATATCTTTTTTTGGCAGTGGCCATTTTTTCTGAAGCCATTGGCGCCGCGATGTTAAAATTATCTAATGGTTTTACACGCTGGAAGCCAAGCGCTGTCGTTGTGGCTGGCTATTCTCTTGCTTTTTATATGCTGTCATTGACACTGAACATTATTCCGCTTAGCATGTCTTATGCAACATGGTCTGGGGTTGGTACGGTCCTCACGGCTATTTTTGGCGTGCTCTTTTTCAAAGAAACCTTGAACCAAAAAGCAGTCATTGGGATGGCGATGCTTGTCTCAGGGGTCGTACTATTAAATATGTCATAAAGGATGTGAGAGAGCATGAAAGGAATGCTCTACTTAACAGGAGCCATTTTAACGGAGGTTTTTGGCAGTACAATGCTGAAGCTTTCTCAAGGCTTTTCGCAGCTGCTGCCGAGTATCGGGGTACTGATCGGATTTGGATGCGCCTTTACTTTCCTCAGTTTAGCACTTAAAACCATTGAGCTCTCATCTGCCTATGCAACATGGTCTGGTGTTGGAACAGCTCTCACTGCTCTTGTAGGACTTGTCCTGTTTAACGAAACAATCAGCACGAAAGGCTTCATTGGCCTTGCACTTGTCATCTGCGGCGTGATTGTCTTAAATCAGTCCAAGAAGCAAAAGAACGAAACCGAAGCACAACTCGATCAAACCGAATGGACGTCATAAAAAAAGTCATTTTCTCCATATTTCAAGAGAAAATGACTTTTTTGTTTTAACGGCCGGCTTGAATGGTTTCTTCTAAGGAAATGTTCACATTACCCTGAACAGCTCTTGAAATCATACATGAGCTTTCGGCTTTATGCGCAAGCTTTCGGGCCAGCTCAATATCATGTGCGGAAGCGGTCTCTTTGAGGATGATGACAGGTCGATGAATGATTTCCTCATAAGTAAACACACCATTTGTCACATCTACGACAGCTTCAGAGCTCATCGATAGATCCTCTTTCTCTAATTGACTCCGCTCCATCATGGCTGCAAGTGTAATGATATAACACGTAGCCGCTGCACCTAAGAGCATCTCATCTGGATTGGTTCCAATACCTGGACCGTCCATTTCCTTTGGAATCGAAATCTTTGTTTTTAATTGTTCACATGCGATTGTACCCACATCGTTACGCAGACCAGGCCAGCTTGCCTGAAGATGAAAATGATGACGCGTCATATCCGTCTCTCCTTTTGTTATCACTGTTCATAGTGTAACAAGAATTCCCCTGCTTGTCTTAACATGTGCACGGCCCTTATGTATATTCTTCATCAAGCACTGTGCGAATTGCCCTGACATAACGATAGAACGTCTCGTTTTTTGTACTAGACCGCCTCCGAAAGTCGAAACTGTCAAATAAAGCTTCACGCTGACTTCTGCTAATCTCAAGCTGCACACTTTGCCCTGTTTTAGTAAGATTATTAATATTATGATTGCTTGTCCCGCTCAGGGTTGCGTGTGCGACAGCTAGTTCAGCAGAAAACCCGTTCCGCTCTAATGAGCTCACAATTTTCTCTGCACGGTCGTAATCTGTTCCGCCGACGAGAGTATGGTCAATTCCTTCCTCGCCTTTGTATCCATGCACTGCTAACACGTAATCATGTGCTTTTGCCTGCGCGACGCCGATTGGCTCATCAAAGTTTGTACTTGTAATATGAAGTTCTGATGCATTCTCTCTTAGACCTTCAAATAAATACGTCGAAAAATCGTTGTCAAAAAAATGGACAATCTCGCTCACGCCGCCTTCAATCCTCCCGCCATGAGGTGACATCACAAGAAGGCGGCTGCCGGGCACTGGGTTGGCTGTAATGTTGTAGCTGCTTGTTGATTCGTTTTCTTCCAGTTCTTTAAAATTTCGATAAATATCATTTGAACCGCTTTCGTCTTCCCCACCTGATGACACTGGCTCATCATGTTCCTGTGCTTGCATGGTATAATAAACGCCCCATCCGATCGCAAGCAGGAGAAGCAAAGCAAAAAACTTCTTCATTCCCGTTCTCCTTTAACAGATTTCTAAGCCGTTTCTATGATTTATATTGAATCATCATTTCTTATCATTTTTTCCACATTTTCTCTTCACGTTTGATCATAACACTCTAGATCATGAGATTCCTCAAAAATAAGATAATTGCATTTATATACACAGAAACGCCTCTCCTCTTTGAAAACAGAGTTAGAATAGTATGACAAAGAAATGAGGTTATGTTTAATATGACCTAGTCCTATCCAGTCTGTTTTCTTTAATTCGGCTTTTTTTGATAAGGATTTGATTTTTTCCATCTGTCACGCATCACATTTATATGAGCATTGACCCTGTCTACACCCCTCCTTTTTCTGCAAAATCCTTTGATTCGCTGGTTCTCTTAGAAGAACTCTCCCACCTATCATCGGCAGATTCTACATGATTTCCACCTTTTTCTATTATTTTACAAAATGTAAGCGCTTTTCTTTTTTGAAAGGCATAAGCAAGCCGCCAATATAAAGAAAAGAAGGGACAAGAATCCGAACCAAGCAGTTCTCAATCACATAACGTAAGAGTGTACGAGAATGGATAGCTGGAATGGAGGGCATCACATGTTTGGATTTTCTATGGTGCAAATGGTCAGAACACATGCTAGTAAACTAGATCAGCCTTTAAGAGAAACCATTCTTCACCTTTATAAACCTTTTAAATGGACGCCATGCTTTCTTCATCGTTTTTTCGAAGGCAGGCTGAAGAAGAAAAAGAAGCTTCGTGTGATCATTGAATTTAAGGAAGGTGCAGCCGAGGCAGGGATTCAAAGCACGAAACAATTAATGAAAAAAAGCAGAAAAACAAATATAAAACGACATTTTTCACATATCGACTGCTGCGCTGCTGACTTAACGCCTGCTGCTTTAGAGGAGCTATTAGCAAACGGTGAGCATATTCGTAAAATTTATCTAGACCGGAAAGTACATGCGCTTCTGGACGTAGCCACACAAGCAAGCCATGCTGAAGAAGTCATCCGAAACGGGACAACTTTAACCGGTGAAGGCATTACGGTCGCTGTCATTGACACGGGAATTTATCCGCATGAAGATTTAGATGGAAGAATTCGTGATTTTGTGGATTTAGTCAAACAAAAAACAAAGCCTTATGATGATAATGGCCACGGTACACACTGCGCGGGAGATGTCGCGGGAGATGGATCCGCCTCAGACGGCTTATACAAAGGACCTGCCCCAAAAGCAAATCTGATTGGCGTGAAAGTGTTAAATAAACAAGGGGCTGGATCACTTTCTACTATTATAGAAGGTGTTGAATGGTGTATGCAGTTCAACGAAGACCACCCTGATGATCCGATTCATATTATCAGTATGTCGCTAGGCGGAGCTGCGCAGCGTTATGATGACGAACAGGACGATCCAATGGTGCGTGCTGTCAATGCGGCTTGGGATCAAGGGATTGTTGTATGCGTCGCTGCCGGTAACTCTGGTCCTAACAGCCAGACGATTGCAAGCCCTGCTGTCAGCCAAAAAGTTATTACGGTCGGAGCCTATGATGACAGGAATACACCTGAATCAAGTGACGATATCGTGGCACCGTTTTCAAGCAGAGGGCCTACTGTTTACGGAGAAGCAAAGCCTGATATCCTCGCACCAGGAGTAAACATCGTTTCTCTCAGATCACCAAGATCCTTTCTGGATAAACTCGACAAATCAAGCAGAGTAGACGATGATTATACAACGTTATCTGGCACATCGATGGCAACACCGATTTGTGCTGGTATTTGCGCTCTACTATTAGAGCATTCACCAGATTTAACGCCAGATGAAGTCAAAACCCTGTTAAAAGAAAATACAAGCAAGTGGTCTGGGGATGATCCGATGATTTATGGAGCAGGTGCAATTGACGCAGAAAAAGCAATCAAAGAATAAAGAAAAAAGCCCTTTACGTTTATGCGTAAAGGGTGTTGTTTGTCTCATTTTTAAGTGTGAAGTCTTTCATCTACTTGAGCAGCTGACATGTTATGCTTCGTTCTCATACATCTCATCTCCTTTTTGAATGTGCGTACGCGCTTCGATCACAATCTCAAAAAAAGTGGAGGATTCCTTGTACATGTCGCGTTCCTTATAATAATTAGCCGCATCAAGTGCTAATTCCTCTAAATCAGCAAACATTTTTTTATTTCTCAGACCAAAAAGGGCCGACCTCAATTTCTCACAGCCGTCTTTCTCTATATAGAGCGCCTGTAGAAATTGGAATTTCAACTGATAAATTTCATCTTCCAATACACAAGCCTCTTTCATTCCTGTAGAGATGGCCTCGCCTGCCCGCTGAATATCTCCGAGTTTAAAACAAGTAAGGGCAAGTGAAAACAACGATTTGATCATCGTGGATGCTTGATCTTTCTGATAAAGTGAAATGGCTTGTTCAAAAAAGACAGTCGCTGTATGGTACGTTCCCATACTATAATGACAAGTGCCTAAGTTATTAAGAGCCATTGCTTTAAAGTAAGATGTACATTCTTTTTGTTCCATCGCTTCACAGACTTTTAACGCTTTTTCTAAATAAGGAAGCGCTTTTTGATACTGATTGACATCAATCCAATTACCTGCCATGACAAAATCACATTGAATGCTTCTTTTTCCATAAAGCTGATGTTTCTTATAGATGTCTCTCGCCTTTTTAGCATAGTGCATGGAGAAATAAGTTTGTTTCATATGATAGTATACTTCTGCGATTTTATAGTAGAATTCTGCTTTTTCGATCTCATCTGTCACTAAAATCAGTTGATGTTCCGCATGCTTGTAATATGAAATGGCCTCGATATACCGGCGCTGGATGAACGCATACATTCCATGAAAAAAATGAAAATAATAGCCTAGTAAGCCTGTCATCTCATCTTCTGCATCGTCAATTTCTTTAGGAAAGGACACTGCTTGAAGCGTTTCACTCCCTGCACGGACGGGCGCTAAGTGCTGAAGCATCATTTGATGGCGAAAATCCATTAGAGAATAATATAGGAGTAAATCTTGATCCTCTTCCATATCATGAATTTCTTCTTCAACAAGGCGCTTCATGCCGTTTGCCTGTTCAACTTCAAATTTGCAAATATGCGTGTACCATTGATTGATCTTTACACCTACTTCGGAAGATGGTATTTTGTGTGCCATCCACTTCAGCCCCATTCTATCATATCAAACTGATAACTATTATTTTACATAATTTATGTTTTTAAGGCAAATTGTAAGTTATTACATATTTTATGTTCAAATCGCATATTCCTATCTTTTTTACCAAGTTTAAATAGAGTACTTTTGCCCATCAAAACTTTTTTACGAAGACGGGTCGAATTCTCTTAGTACTTCTTTTAACGCATTTATATAACGTCTGAATGCTTTTTTCTTTCCTTTTCTCGTATCAAAATTGTCAAAAAAAGCTTCTCTTTGCGCTGTACTAATTTCTAACTGAACACTTTCACCACTTGCATTTTGATTATTTATATTTTTAGGATCTGTACCAGAAAGCCGTTCGCCTTTTTGTACCATTTCTGCGGAAAATCCTCGTTCTCTTAGTTCGCGCACAACTGCTCTTTGCATTTTTTCATTTGTGCCGCCAACGAGCGTGTGTCTTTTATCACTTTTATAGCCGTGGATGGAAATTGAAAAAGGATACGTTTTAATCATTTGAACCAAAACGGGTTCATCAAAATTAGTACTCGTGATATGCAGGTCCCGGTTATTGTCTTGCTTTGTACCTTCAAACAAATACGTAGAGTAGCTTTCTTGAAAGGCTTCTACAATTTCACTTGTTCCTGGTTCAATCTCACCTCCATGAGGAGAAAATACGAGTAAATCACTTCCGCCCTTTTCGTGAAATTCTATCTCGTACCCTTCTTTTTCATGTCGTATGAGCTGTTTAAAGCTTTCGTATTGATCACCTTGTTTTCGCTCTTTTTGATACTTTTCTACCTCTTGATCATGCTTCTTTTGCTCTTTTTTTTCTTGAACAGAATGGGTGCATTTCACCATTAAAAGAGTACACAGAATAAGAAAGATGAATCCACATATTAGTAACCTTTTCATTTCACCGCTCCCTTTTTTCTCTTAGGTGTCATCTTACCGCAATATTTTACTATCAATGGCTTAAAAAATTCAAAGGTTGTCCGGCTCATTTGAATGAATCAGGAAAACTTACCTGTTTTTAATGTCATCTAGGTATATCAGAGGTCTTTGAATTTTTGTTGTCCACGTAAAAACTAAATCGTATGACCTCATTTCAATATTAGTTAAAACCACCTACAAAAATGCCAATATTACTCTTTTTTTCAAAACAAAAAAGCTGTAAACAAAGGAGTCTCCTCTTCTGTTTACAGCTAGTCTCTGTATATCATCATTACATTCTTAATTCATTCTCTAAAGCTGTCATCACTTCATCTTGCGACAGTCCCTGTGCAAGTGAAATCTCACTCACTAACATGCCTCTTGCATCTTCAAGCATCTTCTTTTCACTTGAATTTAATGCTTTCTTCTGATTTCGTCTCATCAGATCTTTAACAACGTCTGCACCATCTTCGATCGCACCTGTTTTTAGCTTTTTCAGATTTTCATCATATCTTTGCTTCCAAGTAAGCGTGTCGTCGTTTGTTTCTTCTGCAAAATTGTTCATCACAACTTCCAGCGTTGCTTGATCTGCTACCGGACGTATACCTAGTTGATTGATTCTGCCTTTTGGGACCATCATCTGCATATTCGGCATTTGAATCAGAAAATATTCCTGCGTCTTACCTAAAATCTCTTTTTCTTCCATTCCTTCAATCACACCGGCTCCATGCATTGGATAAACAATTTTATCACCTATTTGAAACAAATCCGCCACCTCCGAAAGTATTCACAATATCATTATAACACATTTCATCAGAGGATAAAAATTTATATTTTATCATGTTAATTTAGCACTAGTCAATTCTTTTTATTTGAGTTTTTTCAGAAAAAGCCTTTTTTATAAAAGAAGTGAGAGCATCCAGTCCTCATGACTCTTTCTTGCATATACTAGCATTGAGTCACATTTAGGAGGGATGACAATGTGCAAATGCAAGTGCAAACATTCCCACTCAAACTGTCATAAAAAGCATGACGATCATCACCATGAGGATCCATGTAAAGAAAAAAAGTATTGTCATAAAAAAGATAAATGGTTTGAGAGCGATTTTTGGGATACCTCTCGAAGCTACGATCCCTGTTATTTTCCTAAAAGTGTCTGCAGCAGATGTAAAAAGCGTCGTAGAAGAAGACATCGCTACGAAATTTAAGGCTTGACGCTTTACCTGCTTTTCCTTTTCCCGGCTGAAAAGCCGGTTTTTTTCTTTCATATGGATAGGCTCATCGAGTAAATCTGTCTCATAGGATATGGCAACCTGACATAAAGGATGAGATATACATGAACGATATGAACAGCCAAATGAATCATTATCACCAAGAAAATCCCTATCACACATTTGAAAATGTGTATACAGCCAATCATGAGCATATGATCGCACCAAACATGCATGATCATATGAATATGCCAAACCATTATCATAGCGGCAAAAAAGATATGTATAATGCGCACCATCCACATCATCATTCACCCTATTCAACGTTTCCCAATCAGCATGATAACTTTTCAAAGCATATTCCAATGAAGGATCACCATCATCTAGGCCATTATGGTGGATACGGGATGATGCCGCACCATCCATACGGTTATCAAGATATGCATATGATGATGCCAACAAACCAACAAATGCCTGGCCATTTTTACGGAATGAATCAACCAAATGCGCTATTCCCCCGCTATTACTAAAGAATGACAAAATAAGGGTATAATATCCCATTTAATACCATATGGTAATATGGTAACATTATAGGTAAATAATGGGTGTAATCATCTATTATTTACCTATATTCAACAAGGGGGAAGGAAAAAATGAAAAAAACATGGACGATTCTTATGCTGGGGATGCTCACATTGGTTATGGCGCTGTCAGTACCACTTTCTGCATCTGCTGAAGGAGCCGAAAGCAAAGCATCAACCAATGTAAAGCCAGCTGCGCTTTACGCTAAAATTACAGGAGCTAGTAAGCAGGAATGGTCTTATTCTGACATTGAGCTGACGTACAGCCCA
>NZ_LKCP01000049.1:0-7924 GCF_001518755.1 Bacillus sp. AM 13(2015)
CTTTGCTTAAAGAACTGTCTATAACGTTTACAAAAAGGTGAATGCCAAATAGAATAATCCCAATGTAAAAAAATACTGGGTTGATTCCAGCTGGAATGATCAATATAAATAAACCAACAAGAGTCACGTAGTGAATGCTTTTCAGCATGAATGTTTTTGCTGTTTCGCTCAAACAACCCTCTCCTTTTGGATCTAATTTCCTTAAATTATATCAAAATTCCATTTAAATGGTGATTTAAATATTTGCAGGACGAACCACTTTTTATTATCACATGTAAAAAAATGAGTCCAACTCAATAGCTGAACTCATTTACGCCTTACTATCAATGACCAAACTGCGCTTCATGCAGTCTGCTGTATACGCCGCCCATTTGGATGAGTTCTTGGTGGCGGCCTTGTTCTTGAATGCCTTCTTCTGTTACGACGATGATACGATCGGCGTGTTTAATTGTTGCCAGGCGGTGGGCAATAACGAGTGTCGTCCTGCCGACAGCCAGTTCGCTCAGTGCATCCTGTATAGCTTTTTCTGTTTCTGTATCAAGTGCTGATGTGGCTTCATCTAAAATAAGAATTGAAGGATTTTTTAGGAACATCCGCGCAATCGACAGGCGCTGCTTTTGACCGCCTGACAATTTGACGCCGCGCTCTCCTATGACAGTATTTAATCCTTCTGGGAAACGCTGAACGAGTTCCTCTAAATGCGCACGACGTACAGCCTCCCAAATCTCTGCATCGCTGGCTTCTAGGTTGCCGTACGCAATGTTTTCTCGAATGGTGCCTGAGAATAAAAAGACATCCTGCTGCACAATGCCGATCTGCTGTCTTAAAGAAGAGAGGGTCATCGATTTTGTACTCACACCATCAATCGTAATTTCCCCTTCATCCACATCATAAAAACGCGGCAGCAAACTGCAAATCGTCGATTTTCCGGCTCCTGAGGGCCCGACAAACGCAACGGTTTCTCCTTGTTTGATTTTCAAATCGATATCCTTTAACACATGACTGTGCTCATCGTAGCCAAATGTCACGTTTCGATATTCAATTTCACCTTTCAGCCCGAATACATCACGAGCTCCTTCTGTATCCTTCACATCTGGCTCTGTTTCAAGTAAGTCGACATAGCTTTTAAAGCCCGCAATGCCTTTTGGATACATTTCAATCACTGTGTTAATCTTATCAATCGGTCTGAATAAGACGTTTGTAATCAGAACAAACGCGATAAATCCACCTGCCGTTAATTGACCCTGCAGAACAAACCATGTCCCTGCTAGAAGGACAAACAGTGTCACAAGACGTGTCAGAATGTAACTGATTGAGCCGTTAACCGACATGATTTTATATGAAAGAAGCTTCGCTTTCCGAAAGCGGTTGTTGTTTTCAGCAAAACGCTTTTTCTCAAAATGTTCGTTGGCAAAGGCTTGAACAAGACGAATACCGCCAATATTGTTTTCAACCCTTGCATGAAAGTCTCCAATGTCATTGTTCAGCTGTGTAATCGCCTGTGTCATCTTTTTATTAAAATGAAGGGCAAGCCAAATGATGACAGGCATGATCAGGAAGGTTAAAATGGCAAGCTGCCAGTTAATCATTAGCATAACAGCAAAGGCGCCAAGAATCGTCATAATCGCAATAAACAAATCCTCAGGTCCGTGATGAGCCACCTCACCAATGTACATGAGGTCATTTGTCATCCGAGACATAAGCTTACCCGTTTTGTTGTTATCAAAAAACTTAAATGAGAGACGCTGAAAATGATCAAACAGCTTCTTCCTCATATCTGTTTCAATATTAATGCCAAGCATGTGTCCCCAGTACGACACAATAAATTGCATCACTGAGCTGAGGGCATAAATGATAAACAGAGCAAGTGCGGTCCAGGCAATGACTGTCCAGTTCCCTGTTGGTAATAACGTATCAATAAAGTAGTTCACGATCAGCGGGAAACCAAGTTCCATTAATCCAACTGCGACAGCGCAAAAGAAATCTAAAAAGAACAGACCGCGATAGGGCCTGTAATAGGCGAAAAAACGTTTTAGCATATGTAAAAGGACCTCATTTCCTCTATAATTGATAATCATTTTCAATTATAGAGGAATCCTCTGCAAAATACTAGATCAGGAAATAATTTCTTTGACTGGAAATCCTCATAATACGCCAGAAAACAATCGAGCAAATGATTCCTTCAACCGCTCTTTTAAGCCTCTTTTATAAAAATGAACAGGACCCATTTGCTCACATTCCTTCATATCTTCCTCATAGTGGGCCATCAATTGCTCAATTGGCTTTTTCGCAGCTGTAAAGACATTGACCTCAAAATTGAGCTGAAAGCTTCTCATATCAACATTTGCAGTGCCGACAGAGGCGAGTTCTCCATCTGCGATCATCACCTTTTGATGCATGAACCCTTTTTGATAGTGATATACCTTGATGCCCTCTTTTAGTAGCTCAGAAAAATAGGATCGTGTGGCATATTGCGTGAGAAATCCGTCATTGATCTCCGGTACCATCACCCGCACATCCACCCCTCTTGTGGCAGCGATTTTGAGCGCAGTGCGAATCGATTCGTTTGGTACAAAATAAGGTGTGGCAATCCAGACAAATTGTTTCGCATTAGAAATGAGAGCATCATATAAATCACTCATACTTTCTTTCATATCAGGTCCAGTTGGTACAACCTGAATGACATCCTCTCCTGTCACAGGATGCGGCGTATGATACTTCGGATCATCAATTAATACTTCATCTGATACGTATTCCCAGTCGAGCATAAAAACGGAGTGAAGGGTCTGAACAGCCTCACCCTTTAACATGGCATGCGTATCACGCCAAAAGCCGATCTTTTCATCCCGTCCTACGTATTCCTTGCCAACATTTAATCCGCCGACAAACCCTGTTTTCCCATCAATAATGACGATTTTTCGATGATTTCGGAAATTGAATTTTTGATTAAAGAATCCATATTTTAAAGGTAGAAAAGGAGCGACCTTAACCCCTGCCTGCTTCAAGCGTTTAATATCTTTTCGTGAGAAACGAATGCTGCCCGCCGCATCATATATGAAGCGGACCTCTACCCCTTCTTTCACTTTTTCAATCAAAATCTCCATCATCCGGTGGCCGAGGAAATCAGATTTAAACATGTAATATTCAATATGAATGAATGATTTTGCCTTTTTTAACTCTTCAAAAATTCGGGGAAACGTCTCCTCTCCATTTTTTAAAATGTCCATATCACTATTTGTATTCACATGCATGCCTGTTGCTTTTTCTGTGTATTGAAAAAAACCACGCTGATTATCGGTTAAACGTGATTCATCCGGCTTGCTCTCAAGCTCAGAGATTCTGCGTAATTTCTCGCGGTTATACATTCTCTTTGATTTGAATAAATGACCTTTTACATAGAGCTGTCCTGAGAACAGATAGAACATATAGCCAATGATCGGGAAAAAAACCAGCACATATATCCATAATAACGTGTGCTGTGAAGTACGATTCTCCAGCATGAGTGAGACGATACTAAATAAAATAATGGCGATATAAATCGCTGCGTACAGCTGAACGCTCCACGCCGGCACAGTCCACCAATACACGACATATGCCCCGAATATCATAAAATATAAAAATAAAAATTCCAGTCTTCTCTTTTTCACATTCTCCGCCCTCATTCTGTCTTTTTCTCTTCCATACCCTTTGCACAGCTTGTATGAAACGCACGACCCATTCCTTTCTCCTAGCCTTTACAGACTTTCGCTATTTGATCCGATATAATAGAGAAATATGTGATGGAAAGGAAGATCTGTTTATGCATACCCCCTCACCTCTTAAAAAAGGGAGCCATATACGTGTCATTGCCCCAAGCCGAAGTGCCAGCATTTTATCAGAAGAAGGAATTGCTCAAGCGAAAAAACGTTTAGAGGCTTTAGGCTTCACTGTCTCTTTGGGACAGCATGTGTTTGAATGTGACCTTCATTCCTCATCGTCGATTGAACACCGCTTGTCTGATCTGCATGAGGCGTTCAGAGATCATGATGTCGATGGTATTTTGACAGCCATTGGAGGCTTCAACTGCAATGAACTTTTGCCTTATATTGATTACGACTTGATCCGTCAGCACCCTAAAGTCCTCTGCGGCTATAGTGACATCACTGCACTTGCAAACGCCATTACAGCGAAATGTGATATGGTGACATATTCCGGCCCCCATTTTTCCAGCTTTTACATGGAGCAGGGGCAGGAGGAGCAGACTGCCATGTTTCAAGCTTGCTTGATGAACGGCGGCGAACCGTTTGATGTGATTCCTTCGACAAAATGGAGTGATGATGCTTGGTATCTCGATCAAGCGAACAGGCAGTTTCATCCGACAACATGGGGGATTTATCAGGAAGGAACAGCTGAAGGCACCTTGTATGGCGGAAACCTTTGTACACTGAACTTACTGCAAGGGACATCGTTTATGCCGAATGTAAAGGATGCCATCTTATTTGTCGAGGATGATGAGCTGGTGTTTCCTGAAATGTTCGCCAGAGACCTTACCTCCCTCTTGCAGCATGCACAATCAATCAAAGGATTGATCATCGGACGCTTTCAGAAGAAATCCAAGATGACAGAGGAACATTTGAGGTTCATTCTAGATAAGCACCCAATGCTCAAACACATCCCAGTGATTTACGATGTCGATATCGGACATACACAGCCCATCTTCACCTTCCCGATTGGCGGAAACGTTCAGCTAGCGTGTACAAATGGAGACATAAAGCTGCGCATTCATTCATAACTAAAGGCAAAAAAGCACCCGAATAGGCGGTGCTTTTTTCTATGCCGCCATCTTTTTTAAAATTTTTTTAGAAAAAGTGATCCAACCCTTCATTCCCTTCGTTAAGTAGATGTAAAAAGAAAAGAGAGGAGGCAAAAATATGTTTTCTGATGTACTTAGCCAATTATTCGATTCTATCTCTAACATTATTAACACACTTGGATAATTCCATTTGACGCACACATACTACATGCTTACCGAAGGGAGGCACACTCTATGTTCTCTGATGTACTTAGCCAATTATTTGATTCTATTTCTAACATTATTAATACGCTTGGATAATTTTCAAAACCCGCTTGAAGATAGCGGGTTTTTTATATGAAAAAGCCCCACTCATCCAATAGAGTGGGGCTTTCTTTCATTTCATTACATCTTTTCCGGAGCCGATACACCAATTAGTTTTAATGCATTAGCGAGCGTGATTTGTGTTGCTTTCATGAGTGAAAGACGCGCTGTTGTTTTTGTTTCGTTTTCTACATCGATGACCTTCTCGGCATTGTAGAAGCTGTGAAGGGCTGATGCAAGGTCGTAAATATAGTTCGTCACGCGGTGCGGAATACGCTTTTCAGCTGCTTCTGCTACAACTTCTGGGAAGCTGCCAATGATTTTGAGAAGATCGTATTCTTTTTCCGATTGAATGTGAGAGAAATCGGCTTTTTCAAGGTTTGGTTCGTAGCCTTTTTCTTCTCCTTGACGCAGCATGCTGCAAATTCTCGCATGCGCATATTGTGCATAGTACACAGGGTTTTCGTTAGACGTAGAAATGGCTAGGTCTAGGTCAAAGTCCATATGTGTCGCCGCACTTCTCATCGCAAAGAAATAACGAGTCGCATCTAAGCCGACTTCTTCAATGAGATCACGCATTGTGACAGCTTTTCCTGTACGCTTACTCATCTTCATCTTTTCACCGTTTTTGTAAAGATGCACAAGCTGGATGATTTCTACTTCAAGCTTGCCAGCTGGATATCCAAGTGCTTGGATCGCCGCTTTCATTCGAGGGATATAGCCGTGATGGTCCGCTCCCCAAATGTTAATAAGCTGGTCAAAGCCTCTGTCCAATTTGTCTTTATGATATGCGATGTCTGGAAGCAGGTAAGTGAAGCTGCCATCTTTTTTAATCAGCACACGGTCCTTATCATCGCCAAAATCAGTTGAACGCAGCCATGTTGCGCCGTCTTCTTCAAAGACATAGCCTTTTTCACGAAGTGTTTCCAGCGCTAGTTCGATTTTTCCGTTTTCATATAAAGAGGTTTCTGAATACCATACATCAAATGGTACACGGAAATTCTCAAGGTCTACACGTAATTTCTCTAATTCGTATTTCAATCCGTATTCACGGAAGAACTTCATCCGCTCTTCTTCCGATTCATGAACGAAACGGTCACCAAATTCATCCGCAAGCTTTTGTCCGATGCCTTTGATGTCTTCCCCTCTGTAGCCGTCTTCAGGCATTTCTTTTTCAAGATCGAGTGCCTCAAAATAACGTGCTTCGACAGATAAAGCGAGGTTATTAATTTGATTCCCTGCATCGTTGATATAGTATTCACGGCTCACATCGAACCCTGCTTTATCAAGGATATTGCAAAGGGAATCTCCTACAGCTGCTCCGCGGGCATGTCCAAGGTGAAGGTCACCTGTTGGGTTGGCTGAGACGAATTCGACTTGCACCTTTTGACCGCCGCCTGTATTCGTTTCGCCATACGCTTCTTTTGCTTCAAGGACAGCTGGAATCAGCTTTGTTAAATACTGATTGTTCATATAAAAGTTAATGAATCCTGGACCTGCGATATCCAGTTTTTCAATGGAAGCTTTCCCTTTATCAAACGCATTGACGATGTCTTCTGCGATTTGACGAGGTGCTTTTTTCGCAATGCGGGCAAGCTGCATCGCCATGTTGGTAGAGTAATCACCGTGAGTTTTGTCTTTCGGCACTTCTAAAAGGACATCTGGCACCTGGCTTTCATCGGCAAGTCCTGCTTTGACGACTGCCGCAATGATTTCTTCTTTTAACGCATCTTTGACCTGTTCTGCGATATTCATGAACGTAAATCCTCCTTATACGAAATCGATAATGTATGTAAATGCTTTTGATCTTCTCCTGTCAGCATATCGTACGTAATGTGCAGCAGTCCCTTGTCCACATCGAGATCAATGCCATGTGTGTGCACATCTAACTGAAGTGTACCGAATGGCATCGTGTAATGTGTGACGGTCGTTTCTCCAATGAGAAAGCGCTGCTTCATTTGAATAGCCCCTGATCTCATGACAAAAATTTCTTTTTCACTCATTTTCACAACGGTTTTTACTTGACCCATTTCATGTTCTTCATGGTAAGTGAGATACGTTTTGTCATTCTTCTCTTGATACGTTCCAGTCGTACGGAATTCGATCGTTTCAGCCGGCTCCGTCTCTGGTTTCATCACTGACTTTACATGAATTGAAATTTGGTTTTGTGTCATTTTGCACTTCCTTTGCTAAGACCCGTTTAACTAAAATATTATACCATAATCATGATCGCCTATCATACCATCATTTCTCTTCTTCACGGCGATTAAACTTCGTTTTTCATCTTCAGCCATCCCTTTAGAAAAAAAGAAAAATGCAACTGACCAATACGACAAGTCCAGCCTTTACGCCTAAGTCTTTTCTTTTCAGTAAATAAAAAAGAGCTTGTATGCCTGAACTTGCCAAAAATGCCTGAAAAAAATCAATTGGTTCGATTTGATTCTTCTTAAATACCACCTGCATGAATAACGCAATGGCCGTCAGATAGAAAAAGCCCCGATCGTGAAACAGCCCCAGCACCTCTTCCTTTGCTTCCTTTTTAGAAGCAAAAACAGATGGATCGGCTGCGAGCTCTCGTTTCAGTGTGAGAAAGCCTGAAGCTAATACGCAAAAAGCGAGGGACACCATCAATATTGAAGAAAACATGAGCTGCCTCCTTTATGTTTGATCAATGTAAAAAAAGAGCTTGTCCACATGAGATGACAAGCTCCTCTATCAACTGATTATTTCACAAATCCAGCAGCATTTCGCGTAAAAGCTTACTCGCTGTATTCGCTGTTTGGTCAGAATGATCATATACAGGTGCTACCCTCGACTAGGTCTGCCCCG